>NZ_JBPXMB010000013.1:0-252554 GCF_051918945.1 Streptosporangium sp. LJ11 | reverse complement strand
AGTTAAGCTCTTCAGCGCCGATGGTACTGCACCGGGGACGGTGTGGGAGAGTAGGTCACCGCCGGACAATCTTTTGAGGGCCTCCACCGTTGGTGGGGGCCCTCAGGCATGTCCGGACCCTTTTTCCGGCCTGTTCCCGGGCTCCTTTTCCGGGACCTGCCGGCGACCCGTTCCGGGGCCTGTTCGGGACCGTTGCGGGGTCTGCTCGGGGTCCTGTGCGACACCTTCCCCACGGGAAAATTCCGAGGCCTCCCGCTTTTCTCTGAGGTTCCTTGATTTCTACGAGGATTGCCCGAGGCGCTTGGTTTCTCGGGATTCCTGGGTTTCCAGGGAGTTCCGGGAGTCCAAGCCTTCTGGCTTCGAGGTTTCAGGTATGCCCAGGAGGGGCCTCCGCCACAGGTAGAGGCCCTTTTCGCGTTGTAAAGGCGTTCTCTGGGCGATTTTCGGTTCTGTCTCAGCCCTCATGGCAAATGCGACGACCGTCGGGTAAGACGGCTCCCTGGTTCTCTCAAGAACCGCTCACAAAGGCTCCGCCGCTGTGTCCATGATCATTTGTGGGTGCCGAGGGAAGGGCGTGTGGACTTTCAGGGGCTTGCTAGGCTGGACAGGCCGGGCCACCCCACCTGCGGGTGGCCTTCGTCGCGCCAGACCACGATAGGGCGGGGCAGCGATAGCGAACGGGGCGCACCCCGCGGCCGGAGACCGCCCGCACAGCGAATCGTCCCATCCGATCGAAGAGACGGGACGCGCTCGCAGAGTGAGCCAACGAATGGACCAGAAGTGAACAGTGACAACGGGCCTGAGGGCGCCGGCCGACGCGAAGAGGGCGAAAACCGCGGATCTGGTGGCCAGGGAGGCCACCGTAGCGATCGCGCAGGTGGTGACAGGGGACGTCCGGGCGACGGTCCCCGATATGGTGAGCGCCGAGAGGGGCGCCCGAGTGGTTCTTACGGCTCTCGTGATCGTGGCGACAGGCCGTCTTACAACCGTGACGACCGTGGTTCCGGCCGCCCTGCGTTCAACCGGGACGACCGTCCGAGTGGCGGACAGAGGCCCTCAGGGCCGCGTGGTGAGGGTCAGCGTCCTTATGGTGACCGCGACCAGTCCCGCGGTGGTTCTTACGGCTCTCGTGACCGTGGGGACCGGCCGTCTTACAACCGTGACGACCGTGGTTCCGGCCGTCCCCCGTCCAACCGTGACGACCGTGGTGAGCGCAGGCCCTTCAATCGGGACGATCGCTCCGGCGGCGGGTATCGCGGTGATCGTCCTTCGTTCAATCGTGACGATCGTGGTTCGGGTCGTCCGCCGTTCAATCGCGATGACCGTCCCGGTGGGGGGCGTCCGCCGTTCAACCGTGATGATCGCGGTGGTGAGCGTCGTTCGTACGGTGACCGTGACCAGTCGCGCGGTCAGTATGGTTCGCGTCCCGACAGTGGTGAGCGCAGGCCGTTCAACCGTGACGATCGTCCCGGTGGGGGGCGTCCGCCGTTCAATCGCGATGACCGTCCCGGTGGTGGCTACCGTGGCGACCGCGGTGATCGTCCTTCGTTCAACCGTGACGATCGTGGTTCGGGTCGTCCGCCGTTCAATCGCGATGACCGTCCCGGTGGGGGGCGTCCGCCGTTCAACCGTGATGATCGCGGTGGTGAGCGTCGTTCGTACGGTGACCGTGACCAGTCGCGCGGTCAGTATGGTTCGCGTCCCGACAGTGGTGAGCGCAGGCCGTTCAACCGTGACGATCGTCCCGGTGGGGGGCGTCCGCCGTTCAATCGCGATGACCGTCCCGGTGGTGGCTACCGTGGCGACCGCGGTGATCGTCCTTCGTTCAACCGTGACGATCGTGGTTCGGGTCGTCCGCCCTTCAACCGTGACGATCGTCCCGGTGGGGGCGACCGCGGTGACCGTCCCGGTTTCAACCGTGACAGTCGTGGTGGGGATCGTCCGCCGTTCAACCGTGACGATCGTGGTTCGGGTCGTCCTCCCTTCAATCGTGATGATCGCGGTGATCGTCCCTCGTTCAACCGTGATGATCGCGGTGGTGAGCGTCGTTCGTACGGTGACCGTGACCAGACCCGTAGTCGTTATGGTTCGCGTCCCGACAGTGGTGAGCGCAGGCCGTTCAACCGGGACGATCGTCCCGGTGGGGGGCGTCCGCCGTTCAATCGCGATGACCGTCCCGGTGGTGGCTACCGTGGCGACCGTCCCGGTTTCAACCGTGACGATCGTGGTGGTGACCGTCCGGCGTTCAATCGCGATGACCGTGGTGAGCGCAGGCCGTTCAACCGGGACGACCGTCCCGGTGGAGGGCGTCCCTTCGGGAACCGTGACCGCGACGGTGAGGGGTCCCGCACCCGCTACGGCCGTGATGACCGGCCGGGTGGCCGCGACGAGGCTCCCAGCGGCCAGCGCGAGGAGTTGCCGGAGCTCGCCCCGGACATCACCGCGGAGGAGCTCGACAAGGAGATCCGCGAGGAACTACGTTCCCTTCCCCTCGACCTCGCGGAGCTGATCTCCCGCCACCTGGTGGCGGCCGAGAGGGCTCTCGGCGAGGACGACGCGGAGCGGGCGTACGAGCACACGAAGGTCGCGCGTCGCTTCGCGGCCAGGATCGGGGTGATCCGCGAGGCCGTCGGCATCGCGGCCTACCGCGCAGGCCACTTCTCCGAGGCGCTCAGCGATCTGCGCGCGGCTCGCCGGATGACGGGTTCCGACTCGTTCCTGCCGATCATGGCGGACTGCGAGCGCGGCCTTGGCCGTCCCGAGCGCGCCCTTGATCTGGTCCGTTCCAAGGAGGCCGAGCGGCTCGACCGCGTCGGCAAGATCGAACTCGCCATCGTGGAGTCCGGTGCCCGGAGGGATCTCGGCCAGAACGACGCCGCGGTCATCACCCTCCAGCGCCTTCCTGAGCTGCGTGACACCCGTCCCCAGCCCTGGTCGGCCCGCCTCGCCTTCGCCTACGCCGACGCGCTGTCGGTGGCCGGTCACGAAGGGCCCGCCACCGAGTGGTTCGGCCGGGCGATGGCCTTCGACGAGGACGGCGAGACCGACGCGGCCGAGCGTTACGCGGAGCTGACGGGCGCTGTCATCGAGGATTTGGAGGAGGACGACGACGAGGACGGGGAAGTCATCGACGATGACACCCGCCCTCGGGGTGATGCCGATGCCGAGATCGATGACGAGATCGACACCGGTGACGGCGATGTCGATGATGACATCCATGTCGACGACGACGCCGACATCGACGACGTCGCGGCTCTGGACGCGGAGATCGAGGACGAAGACGATCTCTTTGACGACGAGTTCGGCGCGAACCGGCCCGTCGCCGGTGATGCTCCTGACAACGGCTCTTCCGACGAAGAGGACTCACCCGAGAACGTCTCCTCCAAGACCGGCTCTTCCAGGAACGAGACGGTCGATGCCGAGCGGAAGGTTGAGGAGAAGCCCGGCAAGGTGGAGCGCGCCGTCGGCCCGGCCTTCATCGAGCCTGACTTCGGCGACATTCTCAGCGACGCCCCCGATGTCGACTCCGACGGAGACGACGATCTGGACGAGGATCGGGGCGGGGACGAGCAGGGCCGGGATCGTCAGGGCAAGTCCGAGAAGAAGTAGTTCCCGGGGACCTTCACCGCATTCCGGGTGGGCGAGCTGTGCACCCGGAATGCGGAAGGCGCCTCCAGGGTGATCCTGGACCTTACGGGACATCTTCTTACGGCTGGACCCGGTCCAGCCAGTGCAGGATGCCGGCCACGTTGGACGGGGCACCGCTCAGCAGTTCGAACTGCTCGGCGGTCGCCTCGTCCGCTTTCAGGGCCGCGTAGCGGTCGCGAGTGCGCTCCCTGACCATGGCGACAGCGTGATCCAGATCCATGCCCTCCGTGTGAGCCTGACGGGTCAGATCGACCCAGACGCGAAGCTCCTCGGCGGAGCGTCCCAGGATCTCCTCCACATCCGCGACCGGTCCGTAGTGACTGAAGAGCAGCCTCTGCGGACCCAGCGCCCTGAACAGGGCGATCGAGTCCAGCGCGGTACGCAGGTCGAAGTCCGGCGGGGGCGTGGCGGGGCGCAGGTCACCCGTCTCAGGAAGGTAGACCCCGGCCGCGTCGCCGACGTAGAGGTCTCCGGTGCCGGAATCGATGAGTCCCACATGGTGTCTGGCGTGGCCCGGTGAGTAATGGCTGTTCAGAGTACGTCCGTTGCCGAGGTCGATCGTGTCGGTGTCGCCGAGGGCGCGAATCCGTGAGGCCTCCGTGGGGGAGAGTTCGCCGAACAGGGTGTCCAGTTTGTCGCCCCAAACCATTCGCGCGCTGGCCATCAGCCTGGACGGATCGGCGAGATGCCGGGCACCCTTCTCGTGAACCACGATCTCCGCATCCGGGTAGAAACCAGCGATGTCGCCGACCCCGCCCGCGTGGTCCAGGTGGATGTGCGTGACAACGACCGTGGCGAGATCTCCTGGGCCGACGCCCAATGAGGTAAGGGCGTCGCGTACCACGGGAGCGGAGGTGGAGGTGCCGGTCTCCACCAGGCAGGGACGGTCTCCGAGGATCAGGTATCCGGCCGTGATGCTGGAGTATCCGGCCATCCTCGTGTCGATCTCATAGACGTCCCCACCGAGGGCGGTGATGTTTTCCACGGGCCACCTCATAACTGGAACCGGCGTCCACAGAACAGTATTCGGCCATTTCGGCGCAGCTCAACATCGTAGAGAGTCCTTCTCGACCGGCAGGATCGAGGAGGATCACATGGATCGTAACGAGGTCATTCTCGTGGGCCGCCTACCTGAGGCGGCCCACATCAGGTCGTTGCAGAGCGGGAGCAGGCTCTGCACCTGGCGCCTGATCGTCCGGCGGCAGCACCGCGGGAGTGGAGCCCGGGTCGACACCATTCCGTGCGCGTCGTTCGAGCTCGAGGTGATCGAGGCCGTGGCCGGTTGGCTGCCCGATGACATCGTCGAGGTGACGGGTTCGCTGCGCCGCCGCTGGTGGGGAAGTGAGGGGGCCAAATCGTCCGGGTACGAGGTCGAGGTGCGTTCGGTGAGGCGTCTCGAGCGCAAGGTCACCATGATCCTGACCGGCGACGAGGAAGTTCCGGCGCCCGCCCCGCCTCGGTCGGTGCGCTCACTTGTGCACGCGGGGCAGGGGGATACCGGGCAGGGCGTGGGACCGCGGCTCACCTCGGTCAAGCCTGACCTCACCTCATCCAGGCCGAGTCTCGCTCCGGCCGGACCGGATGTCACCGCGGTCGGAGGAGCGGATCCCACCCCGGGCGGACCGGATCTCATCGGGCTGGATTCGGTCCCGGTCGGGCCGGGTCTCGTTCCGGTCGGGCGGGATTCGGCTCCGGTCGGGCCGGATCTCATCTCGGTTGAGCGGGATCTCGCCTCGGCCGGGCCTGACCACCTCACCTTGGTCCGACCGGACCTCGCTCCGGAACCGAAACCGGAACCGGGAGCCGTGGAGGCGTCGATGCCGGGCCGCCCGCAGGTGCCTCGCCCCGTGACGCGCGCGGGCGCGGTCTCCGGAGCGGGCAAGTGAGCGATGTCCTTCTTCCTGCGCGTCCAGCACCCCGGGATCCCGGATTCTCTCAGAGAACCTGGCTTCCTCTCAGGCTCGGTCTCCTTGAACTCTCAGGAGCCGGGCTTCTCGAAGGGCGGGTTGCTCGGGGGCGGTGTCCCCGCCGGGGTGAGCAGGCGCAGGACCAGACCGGTCCTGGGCTTCGGGCCGAAGGAGGTGGATTTGCGAGGCACCCGCTCTCCCTGAGCTGCGACCGCGAGCACATCGTCGACGGCAAGCGGGCGCAACAGCACCGCGGTCCCTCCGGAGGCCCGTGCGAGCCGTACGGCGGCCTCAGGGTCGTGGTGGACGATGCGCACCGACGACTCGTCGTCCCGCATCCCCCAGACCTTCGGCAGGAGAAACTCCGCGAGGATGGAGGTGTTCAGCGCCCGCCACCCGGTCGAGCGCTCGGCCGGCATGGCGTGTTCGAGCTGAGCGGGGTCAGGGTCGGTGAGAAGGTGGGTGAACTCGCCGGAGGACAGCAGATAGGCCGGTCCGCTGGTCTCGTCCAACGCGGCCAGGCCTTCGGTCAGGTCCGCGTACTCCTGCACCCGCCACGAACCCTTGGCCTTGGCCAGCGCCTCTTCAAGTGGCAGTTCGGGGATGACCCGGTGGATGGCCTTCAGATCCGGCGGATAGGCGCTGGAGTCCACCAGGAGCGCAAGACCGAAGTCCCACGGTTCGGGCTCCACGGAACTCGGCGGCGTCACCGATTTCACGGTTTCCGCCCGCTCCCCGGTCGTCCCCGCCGTGCCGGCAGTATCGGCAGTGCCGGCAGTGACCGTCGCACCACGCGTGATGGCGGCACGGTGTTCCCGCTGGAGTGCGAGGTAGGTGGCGTAACGATGGTGCCCGTCGGCGATGAGGGCTTGGCGGGGGCGGAGGTCGGCGTCGATGAAGGCGAGTTCCTCACTGTCGGTGACGGCCCACAGCCGGTGCCTGACCTCGTCTTCGGTCCTCGCCTCCGCCAGCGGAGGCCGGGACGCGGCGACATGGTCGACGAGGCGGGTGGTGGCGCCGCCCGCGCCGTCGTAGAGCAGGAAGATGGGCTCGAGGTTGGCTTCCGTGGTGCTCATCAGTGCCAGCCGGTCGGCGACCGGTCCCGGCATCACGTCCTCGTGAGGCAGGACGATGTGCAGCTCCGGACCGGCCAGGCCCACGTCGCCGATGATTCCGCGCTGCAGGACCCCGGGACCCGACTGCTCATAGACGTAGACCGCGGGCGTCTCGTCGGCGGCCAGCACCCCTGAGGAGAGCCATTGGTGAAGCGTCTCTCGCGCCTCGACGTATCTGTGCTGGTCGGTGCCGGGAAGGATCAAACGCACCACGTTGTTGGGATGGGTGTCGAGCAGCTTTCGCACGCCGGCCTCGTCGATGAGGTCGTAAGGCGGTGAGGTGACCCCGGCCAGATCGTTGACCGTGAACCGTACGCCGCGAAACGGGCGTAGCACCAGCCCGCCGGGTATCGGCAGTTCAGGATTCGCCATAGAGGGCATGCTGCCATAAAGGCCTGAAACGGCCGGGGGCCGCTTCGAGTCCGTGGTGCCCGGTCCGTCAGGGAATCGGCCAGATCTGTCGTCTGTCGATGAAGGAGGCCTCACATAATGGTCCAAGGACGTGGCGGTCCGTCTGATTCCCCCAACCCCGAGACGGGCGCTCCGGTCGGGGACGTCTACGAATGGTTTCAACGAGGGATGAGGCTGCTGGCCGAGGGCAGTCCGGCGGCGGCGGCCGCGCTGCTGGAACGGGCGGCCGACGCGGAGCCGGAGTCACGGAGCATCCGGGAGGCCCTCGCCAGAGCACAGTTCAACTCCCGGCAGTACGCCGATGCCGTCGACAGTTTTCGCTGGATCATCGATGCCAATCCGGCTGAGGACTATGCGTATTTCGGGCTCGGACTCGCTCTCTGGCGTACCGGTGACATGGAAGGGGCTCAGGAGCCGCTGGCCATCGCCGTCGCGATGCGCCCCGACCTGCGGCACTACGTTTCCGCGCTGAAAAGCGTTCGCGCCACGTTGCGCGCCCGCAGGATGTGATCCATGCGAGTACACCGCCGTGATCCCGCGTGCGCAGGATGTGATCCATGCGAGTACACCGCTGTTGTGCGCCGAACGTGATCCGTGCGGGCTTGCCGGTGTAGCGGCGGGTGTTCGCCGAATGTGATCAATGTGGCCCATGCGAGAGCGCCGGTGTGGCCACGGGTGTCCGTCGCAGGTGAATCCATACCGGCCTGCCGGTGCGGCCCGCGGATGCTCGCCGGATGTGATGCGGATGGGTTCGCCGGATGTGATCCGGACCGCTCCGTCGCATGGACCCGTGCGGGTGGTGGAACGCGGGTGATGAAATGGGCCAGTGGACACGAATACGCTGATCGACCCGTACGACACTCTTCTCCTTGATCTCGACGGGGTGGTGTACCTCGGGCGCGACGCCGTACCGGCGGCTCCCGAGGCCCTGAGCCGGGCGGCGGAACGTGGTGTGCGCCTCGCCTACGTCACCAACAACGCCTCGCGCACCCCCGCCGCCATCGCCCAGCACCTGCGTGCGCTGGGCGCTCCGGCGGCCGCCGAGGATGTCGTGACCTCCGCCCAGGCCGCCGCGCGGCTCGTGGCCGAGCGGGTCGAACCGGGCGCCGCGGTGCTGGTCGTCGGCGGGATGGGCCTGCGCTCCGCACTGCGCGCCCACGGACTGCGTCCGGTCAGCACCGCGCTGGACGCCCCGGCCGCGGTCGTCCAGGGCATCGCTCCCGATCTGTCCTACGGCCTGCTGGCCGAGGGAACGCTCGCCGTGAGAGAGGGAGCCCTCTTCGTCGCCGCCAACGCCGACTCGACCATGCCGACCGGCAGGGGCGAGCTTCCCGGCAACGGCGCGATGATCAGGGTCATCGCCACGGCGACCGGGGTGGAGCCGATCGTCGCGGGAAAGCCCGAGCCGCCCCTGCACCGGGAGTCGATGCTCCGTACCGGATCGCGGCGGCCCCTGGTGGTCGGTGACCGGCTCGACACCGACATCGAGGGGGCGAACAACGCCGGGGTGGACAGCCTGTTGGTCCTGACCGGGGTGGCGAGCCCGCTCGACGTGCTGACCGCCGTTCCACGGCACCGGCCCACCTACATCGCCGGTGATCTGTCCGACCTGCACAGGCCCTACCCCGAGGTGCGGCGGATCGGGAACGGGTGGACCTGCGAGGGGTGGACGGCCCGCTGGGAGGAGGGCGCGCTGACCCTCGAGGGCGGAGGTGAGCCGCTCGACGGGCTCCGCGCCGCATCCGCCGCCACCTGGGAGGCGGTGGGCGAGGGCCGGGCGGACGAGGACGTGGTGAAGGCGGCGCTCGACGTCGTGCTCTCGCGGCCCACCCCGCGCTCCGGCTGAGACGGCCGCCTCACCAACGCCCGCGCGGGCAGCGTCGCACGCACCTGGCCGCCCACTCCGCACTCCGGCTGAGGTGGCCGCCCCAGCTCTCTGACCCCTCTCGTCTGGGATCCACGCGGATCTCGCCTGGGATCCACATGGATCCCAGGCGATGTCGCGACGATGACCGGAAGGCCGTGGCCGGACCGGCCGCCGTCGGCCTCGGTGGCTCTCCTCTCGCGTGATCCCCCCGAGTCTCCCGCGTGATCCCGCCCGAGGGCGGGATCCTCAAAGGAGTTTGCGCAGGCGAAGGAGGTCGCTGAAGCTGGCGTCGACCTTGACCCGCCCGCTGAAGACGGCCCGCCCCATGTCGAGCTCCCCGTTGACCAGGGAGATGAGATCGTCGCTGCCGATGGTCAGTTTCACGTCGACCTGCCTGCCGTCGTTCGCGGGCAGATCCTCGAAGGGGCCCAGGCCGCCATGGTGGATGCGGCCGTAGAAGGTGACGCCGAGATCCTTGACATGGCAGCTGATGCTGCGCTCGACCACGTGCTTGGCGCGGCTTTCCTGGTCAACCTCGTCGAACTGCTCGCCGAGTTTGCGCAGTGCCACCCGGCACTCGTCGACGGTCGCCATCGCGTGGCGCTCCCTTCTCTCCCTGACCGATCCGAATCCTTTTCAGGTACGGACGGTAGCGTTCCACATGGGTACGGCATGCAATCCGGCGCGGGGGTGCCGGAGAAAGAGGCTTCTGCCATGGTGTCGAACGTCACGCGGGTACGCGTTGGCGGTCGCCGACCTTAATGGGATGACAACGAGCGAGCCCCTTGCGATAGTTCACGGTTTACCCATTTTTGGAGAACCCCTTCCCTCCTGGTCCACGCTGGGCGGGGCGACGTCGGAGCGCTCTGCGCGGGACCGGCCCGATCAGGAGGGAAGCGCCGGCGTCCAGGTTCCCCGGGTGGCGCGGGAAACCCCGACACGGAGGCGGGGAGGCAGCGAGCGCGGGCACGGTGAAGCCGGAAAGGGGGAGAAAGCCCGCCGGGGCGACGAGGGGCGCGGGTTCCGATACGGTCGGGGAATCCACGGGCGCGAGGCCGGCGAGCGTCGTGCTCGTGCGGTGGCGGCCGTGTTCGTACGGAGGAAGGGCCGCGGAGGCGGCTACGAGGGCCGAGGCGGCCAGGAGCGGTGCCGGAGGGGGCGCATGACGGACCTGCTGGAAGAGACGGGCGAGACGGGCGAGACGGGTGACGAGCGGGTGGAGGCCGCGCTGGGCGGGCTCACCCGTCTCGGTGCCCTGCCCGTCTCGGCGCACGCGGACGTCTTCGAGGAGGTGTTCACCGGACTGGAGCAGGCGCTCGCCGCGGTGAACGACGTCTCAGGACGGGAGCTCGCCGCGGTCGGCGACATCCCGGGGCGGATGATCACCCCGGCGCACGGCGTCTCGGGGCGGGGGCCGATCCTGGCGAGCGCTGTTTCGGGAGTGGACGGCCTTTCGGGACAGGGACCGGCCCCGGCGCACGGTGTCTCCGGGCAGGGGACGGCCTCGGCGGACGGCACCCCGGACCGGCGCCCGTGAGCCGGCGTACACGCCTCGACAGCGAGCTCGTCCGCCGGAAGCTGGCGCGGTCCCGGGAACAGGCGGCCCAGCTCATCGAGACCGGCCGGGTCAGCGTCGGCGGCCAGGTCGCGGCCAAGCCCGCGACCCAGGTCGACACGGCCTCGGCGATCGTGGTCGCGGAGGCGGTGGAGGGACCCGACTACGTCTCGCGGGGCGCGCACAAGCTCCTCGGCGCGCTGGAGGCCTTCGGCCCCCTCGGCCTC
Organism: Streptosporangium sp. LJ11; assembly: GCF_051918945.1. NCBI lineage: Bacteria > Bacillati > Actinomycetota > Actinomycetes > Streptosporangiales > Streptosporangiaceae > Streptosporangium > Streptosporangium sp. LJ11. The sequence continues at coordinate 241,824 of NZ_JBPXMB010000013.1, read as the reverse complement.
ACCGTCGAAGGACGTCGTTGCCTGGACGCGGGTGCCTCGACCGGAGGCTTCACCGACGTGCTGCTACGCGCCGGAGCGGCCCACGTGCTGGCCGTCGACGTCGGGTACGGCCAGCTCGCCTGGTCGCTGCGGACCGACGACAGGGTCACGGTCATGGAGCGGGTCAACGTCAGGGACCTGAAACCCGACATGGTCGGCGAGGCTCCCACGCTGATCGTCGGTGATCTCTCTTTCATCTCCCTGCGTCTGGTGCTGCCTGCCCTGGCCCTGTGCGCCGCCGGGCGGGCCGATTTCGCGATGCTGGTCAAACCCCAGTTCGAGGTCGGCAGGGAGCGGGTCGGCGCGGGCGGGGTCGTCCGCGACCCGGGACTTCGCGCCGGGGCCGTACGGGATGTGGCCGAAGCCGCGCGAACCCTCGGCCTGAGCGTGCGAGGGGTCACCGCGAGCCCGCTGCCGGGTCCGTCCGGCAACGTCGAGTACGTCATCTGGCTGGGCAAGGGAGAGGGCGCCCCGCCGGTCCCCGACCTTGACGCGGAGATCGAGCGGGCGGTGGCCGAAGGCCCCCGATAGGTCGTTCTCGGCCCTGGGCTCAGGCTTCCGGGCTCCACGCCTCCCGGGTCTCCCTGCCTTACAGGCTTCCGGCTACCTGGACGCCGTCGGCGCCTGGGCGACCCGGGAGAGTGAAGACGTGACATCCTCCTCACCGTCCCCGGAGTCCCTCCCCGGAATTCACTCCCCGGACGGAGGGGATTCCCGCGATCATTCATGAGAGTTCCCGATTCACCGCCGGTCGCCCGCCAGGAGAAATTCCTTGAGGTCCTACCCCAGCTCCACAGGCGTCTCACCTCTTCGCAGGTCCGGCGGGGGCACCGCCGGGCACACTCGTAGTGGCCCGGTCATCGCCGGGCACGGTACCGAAACGTGCGGCGCCACGCCGCGTCTCCTCTCCCACCTCGGGTCCCGCCTCGGGGCGAGGGTCTCCACGTTCAAGGAGAATCGATGACTGCCAAGCGCACCGTGCTGGTCACCGCGCACACCGGGCGGGCGGCGGCCGTCGACAGCGCCCGGATGGTGATCCAGCGGTTCGTGGACGCCGGGTTGATCGTGCGCGTTCTCAGTGCCGAGGCCGACGAGCTCGCCTGCGCGGGGGCCGACGTGGTGCCCGCCGGTTCGGCGGCGGTCGACGCCGCCGAGATGATGATCGTGCTCGGCGGGGACGGCAGCCTCCTGAGGGCCGCCGAGCTCGCCCGGCCGGCGGGAGTGCCGCTGCTGGGGGTCAACCTCGGCCACGTGGGCTTCCTGGCCGAGGCCGAGGTGGAGGACCTGGCGGACGCGGTCGACAGCGTGGTGGACGGCCGTTACGACGTCGAGGAGCGGATGACCATCGAGGTCACCGCCCGCCTCAACGGCAAGCTGCTGGCCGACAGCTGGGCGCTGAACGAGGCCACGGTCGAGAAGAGCGAGCGGATGCTCGAGGTGGTCGCCGAGATCGACGGGCGCCCGCTGTCGCGCTGGGGGTGCGACGGGGTGATCTGCGCCACGCCGACCGGTTCGACCGCGTACGCCTTCTCCGCCGGAGGCCCGGTCGTGTGGCCCGAGGTGGAGGCTCTGCTGCTGGTGCCCATCAGCGCCCACGCCCTGTTCGCCCGCGCTCTGGTGGTCTCGCCCCGCTCCAAGCTGGCGCTGGAGATCCAGCCGGAGACGGCGGGAGCGGTGCTGTGGTGCGACGGCCGCCGCAGGTTCGACCTGCCCGCCGGGGCGAGGGTGGAGCTCAGGCGGGCCGCGCTGCCGGTACGGCTGGCGCGGCTGCACGGTCTGGAGGACACCGGGGCGCCGTTCACCGACAGGCTGGTCGCCAAGTTCGATCTCCCTGTACAGGGGTGGCGTGGCCGTGTGAGGCCCTAGTTCGTCCGGGCGGGCGACGCCTCAAGCGCGTAGGATCGTGCCCGCGCACCGCACTGATGTTCGGTGAATTCGATGTGACGGGAGGGACCAGTGCGACCTAGAGTCGAGGAGGTCCGCATCCAGGGGCTCGGCGTGATCGACGAGGCCGTCCTGGTGCTAGCGCCGGGATTCACCGTGGTCACGGGCGAGACGGGCGCGGGTAAGACCATGGTGGTGACCGGCCTGGGACTGCTGTTCGGCGGCCGTGCCGACCCCGCCCGGGTCCGCCCCGGCTCCGGCAAGACCACCATCGAGGGCACGCTGGTCGTCGACCCGGCGGGACGGGTCGCCCAGCAGGTGCAGGACGTGGGCGGCGTGGTCGAGGACGGCGAGCTGATCATCTCGCGGACGGTCTCCGTCGAGGGGCGCAGCCGCGCCTGGCTGGGCGGGCGCACCGTCCCCGTCGGCACCCTCACCTACCTGGCCGAGGACCTGGTGGCCGTGCACGGCCAGATGGACCAGCAGCGGCTGTTGCAGCCGGGCCGTCAGCGGGCCGCCCTCGACCGCTACGCCGGCGAGGAGCTGGTCAAGCCGCTGCGCGCCTACGAGCAGGCCTACAAACGGCACAAGAAGATCGCGGAGCAGCTGGACGAGCTGACCACCAGGGCCAGGGAGCGCGCCCAGGAGGCCGACCAGCTCAGGTTCGGGCTCGGCGAGATCGAGAAGGCCGACCCCAAGCCCGGCGAGGAGATCGAGCTGCGCGAGGAGGAGGAGCGGCTCTCCCACGCCGACTCCCTCAGGGGCGCCGCGGAGACGGCGCACCGGGCGCTGCTCGGTGACCCGCTGTCCGGCGAGCAGGCCATGCCGGACGCCATCGCGCTGGTCGGCGAGGCCCGCGCGGCCGTCGAGGCGGTGCGCGACTTCGACCCCGCGCTCGCCGGGATCGCCGACCGGCTCGCGGAGGCGGGCTATCTGATCTCCGACGTCGCCACCGAGCTGGCCGCGTACTTCGAGTCGGTCGACGCCGACCCGGGCAGGCTCGCGGTCGTGCAGGAGCGGCGGGCCGTGCTCATCCACGTCATCCGCAGGTACGGCCAGGACACCGCGGAGGTGCTCGCCTGGGCGGCGCGGGCCGCGGCCCGGGTGGCGGAGCTCGACGGCGACGACGATCGCATCGGCGAGCTCACCCGCGAGCACGAGGAGCTCACCGAGCGCCTCACCGAGCTGGCCGCCGAGCTGACCCGGATCAGGACGGCGGCCGCGGAGCGGTTCGGGCGGGCCGTGACCGAGGAGCTCACCGCGCTGGCCATGCCGCACGCCAGGGTGGTGGTCACCATCGCCGCCGCCCCCGAGTTCGGCCCGCAGGGCGTCGACGAGGTCGAGCTGCGCATGGCGCCGCACCCGGCCTCGCCGCTCCTGCCGCTGAACAAGGGCGCCTCCGGCGGCGAGCTGAGCCGGGTGATGCTCGCCATCGAGGTGGTGTTCGCCGGTGCCGACCCGGTCCCGACGTTCGTCTTCGACGAGGTCGACGCGGGCGTGGGCGGCAAGGCCGCGGTGGAGATCGGCCGCAGGCTGGCGCGGCTGGCCCGCACCTCCCAGGTGATCGTCGTCACCCACCTCCCGCAGGTCGCGGCCTTCGCCGACCAGCATCTCGTCGTGGAGAAGGCCGATGACGGGAGCGTGGTGCGCAGCGGCGTGATCGCCCTCGACCAGGACGGCCGGGCGCGCGAGCTCTCCCGCATGCTCGCCGGGCTCGAGGACTCCGAGCTGGGCCGCGCGCACGCCGAGGAGCTGCTGTCGATCGCCGCCGCCGACAAGGCGTGACCGGACAGCTGAAACGGGCCGAATAGGCCGGATAAAGAAGTGATGGAGCGCGTGATGGGTTGAAGGAGTAATTCGTATGGTCCGGGGGAGTAGGTGCCGGGGATTTCGGGTGACGGATCTGACACGCTGCCGGCTGTTTGGCTCTCCCGGTCGTTCCCTCTGGCAGGATGGTCATGATGAAGGTGCCGATTGACGGGCTGAAAAACGGGCTCACCGGGTACCTCCGCCGCAGGAAGGTCACCGACCTTCCCGGGGTGACGGCAGTGGCGAGAATCGATCGGCGGACCAAGAGGCTGACCAAGCGCCTCAGGGCCGGGGAAATCGCGATTATCGATCACGTTGACGTTGACCGGGTGAGCGCGGAGGCGCTTGTCGCGTGCGGCGCGGCAGGTGTCGTCGACGTCGCCTCCGGCATCAGCGGCCGCTATCCCAACCTGGGCCCGCAGATCATCGTCGACGCCGGGGTGCCGTTCGTCGACAACGCCACACCCGAGCTGTTCGAGCGGATCAAGGACGGCGACCTGGTCAGGCTGCACGAGGGCGTCATCTACCTCGACGACGAGGCGGTCGGCAAGGGCGACGTGCAGACGGCCGAGTCCGTCCAGGCCGCGATGAGCGAGGCGCGGGCCGGGCTGACGGTGCAGATCGAGGCGTTCGCGGCCAACACCATGGAGTACGTCCGCCGCGAGCGCGACCTCCTCATCGACGGGATCGGCGTTCCCGACGTCCGGACCGTCATGGAGGGCAGGCACGTCCTCATCGTGGTGCGCGGTTATCACTACAAGGAGGACATCGCCGCCCTCCGCCCCTACATCCGCGAGTACCGCCCGGTCATGATCGGGGTGGACGGCGGCGCGGACGCGCTGCTGGAGGCCGGATACCTACCCGACATCATCGTCGGAGACTTCGACTCGGTCTCCACCAAGGCGCTCACCACCGGCGCCGAGCTGGTCGTGCACGCCTACCGCGACGGCAGGGCGCCGGGACTGGAGCGGGTCCAGCAGCTGGGCCGCACCGCGGTGCTCTTCCCGGCGATCGGCACCAGCGAGGACATCGCGATGCTGCTCGCCGACGACAAGGGCGCCGACCTCATCGTCGCCGTCGGCACCCACGCGACCCTGGTGGAGTTCCTCGACAAGGGCCGCTCCGGCATGGCCAGCACCTTCCTCACCCGCCTGCGGGTGGGCAGCAAGCTCATCGACGCGAAAGGCGTCAGCCGGCTCTACCGCAGCCGGATCTCCACACCGTCCCTGCTCCTGCTCGTCGCCACCACGCTGATCACCATGGGGGTGGCGATCGTCGTCTCCCCGGTGGGCAAGATCTGGCTGGACAGCATGCGCGACGTCTGGAGCGGCTTCATCTTCTGGCTGGTCGGACTCTTCTCGTGATCGATTTCCGCTATCACCTCGTCTCCATCGTTGCGATCTTCCTCGCGCTGTCGGTGGGCATCGTGCTGGGCACCACCCTGCTCGAAGACCCCGTCATCAAGGCGAGCGAGCTGGCCGTCAACCAGTTCCGCGAGGGCAACAACGAGCTCCGCGACCAGGTCGAGGCCCTGCAGAAGCGCGAGGCCGCCAACGACGCGTTCGTGGCCGCCGACACCCCCCGGCTGGTCGGGGACGCGCTCGCCGGCGAGAGCGTGGTGATCGTCGAGGCCCCGGGCAGCACGGCGAGCGTGCGCGAGGGGGCGCAGCAGGTGATCGAGGAGGCGGGGGCGACCGTGACCGGCCGGATCACCCTCGCCGAGCGATACACCGATCCCGCCCAAGCGGGCTTCCTCGACAAGCTGGCCGTCGGCGCCAAGGCCCCCGAGACCGTCTTCTCCGTCGAGGACACGGCGTACGACAAGGCGGCCGAGGTGCTCGCCGGCGCGATCCTGACCAGTGACTCCAGCCAGGTGGGCAAGGAGCACCCTGCCGGAGCCGGCATCCTCGACGCCTTCCAGCGCGGCGGACTGCTCACCGTCACCGGCGAACCCGCCAAGCGCGCCGAGGTGGCCCTGGTGATCGCCCCGGCGGAGGCGTACACCGGGGAGACCGCGGGCGAGCAGGCGAGCGCGCTCGTGACGCTGGCGGTCGGCCTGGACGACGCGGGCCAGGGCACCGTGCTGGCCGGTACGCAGACCTCGGTCGCGACCGGCGGGGTCATCGCCGCGCTCCGCGAGGACGCGGCCCTCACCGAGAAGGTCTCCAGCGTCGACACGGCCGATATGCCCGCGGGACGGGTCGTGGTGGTCTACGCTCTCCGAGAGCAACTCACCGGGCTGGCCGGCCAGTACGGCATCGGCCCCGGCGTCTCCGGCATCGAGCCCAGCGCGACGCCGACCCCCACGGCCGTCCCCACGGCCACCACCGGAGGATGACCCGATGGCTCGTCGCGCTTTCCCCCGCGCCCTCGCGGGTGCCCTCGCCGGCGCGTTCCTCGGCGCGGTCGCCGCGCGTGCCGCGTACGCCGCCTTCACCCGCAGGCCCCCGGTCGGCGACGCGGAGACCTGGGCCCGGACGAACCACCGGGGCGAGCCGATCACCCTGCTGGAGGGCCCGGCGTTCGTCGCCGGTGCCGGGGCCGCCGCGGCCGTGATCCCCGGGCTGCCCGCCGGGATCCGGGTGGCGGCGCTGCTGGCGGTGGCGGGCGGCGGCGGCCTCGGAGCCTACGACGACCTGTACGGCGCGACCTCGTCCAAGGGGTTCAAGGGGCATCTGAGCGCCCTGGCCAAGGGCGAGGTCACCAGCGGGGCCGTGAAGATCCTCGGCATCGGCGCGACCGGCCTGGCCGCCGCCGCCGTCACCTCCCGCGGCCCCTTCGATGTCATCGTCAACGGCGGGCTGATCGCCGGGAGCGCCAACCTGGTCAACCTCTTCGACCTGCGGCCAGGCCGCGCCGTCAAGGTGGGCCTGCTCGCGGGGGCGCCCCTGCTCGCCGCGGGGCTGCTCAAGGACGACCCGGTCCCGGCCACCCTGGTCGCGCTCCCCATGGGAGCCGCCGCTGCGCTGCTGCCCGAGGACCTCGGCGAGCGGGCGATGCTCGGCGACGCGGGAGCCAACGCGCTGGGCGCTCTCCTCGGCCTGGCCGCCGCCGTCACCCTGGGCCGGCCCGGACGGCTGGCCGTGCTCGGCACCGTGGTCGCGTTGACCGCGGCCTCGGAGAGGATCAGCTTCACCAAGGTGATCGCAGGCAACTCCCTCCTGCACCGCGTCGACATGCTCGGCCGTCGCCCTGTGGAGCAGGCACCCGCCCCCCGATGAGCACGAGGATCGCGCGGGGGGTCGCGGGAGCGGCACTTCTCATCGGAGTCGTGACCGTCCTGGCCCGGCTCGTCGGGTTCGGCCGCTATCTCGTCCAGTCGCAGAGCGTCGGCAACAGCTGCCTGGGCACCGCCTACAACACCGCCAACTACGTGCCCAACATCGTCTTCGAGCTGGTCGCGGGCGGCGTGCTGGCCGGGATGGTGGTGCCGGTGCTGGCCTCGGCGGCCGCCAGGTCCGATGACGACCCCGAGGCCAGGGCCGAGGTGAGCAGGACCACCTCGGCGCTGCTCACCTGGGCGATGCTCGTCCTGGTGCCGCTGACGCTGCTCATCGTCGCGTTCGCCGGGCCGATCGTCGCGCTGCTCATGGGCGATCCGCACGGATGCGACCCGGCCGGCGTCGTCGAGGCCGGCACCGGCATGCTCGTCGTCTTCGCCCCTCGGATGATCTTCTTCGGGCTGGCCGTGGTGCTGTACGGGGTGCTCCAGGCACACCGGCGGTTCATGGGCCCGGCCCTGGCGCCGCTGGTCTCCAGCCTGCTCATCGTCGCCTCCAACCTGTTGTTCGAGGCGGTCAACGAGGATGCCGCCGAGAACCTGTCGAAGCTCAGCGGCGCCGGGCAGCTGTCGCTCTCCCTCGGCGCGACCGTCGCCGCCGCCGCGATGGTGCTCACCGTCGTCGGCCCGGTCTCCCGGCTCGGGCTCAGGCTGCGGCCCTCGCTGTCGTTCCCGCCCGGCGTCGCGGCCAAGGCGCGAAGGCTCGCCACCGCGGGTCTCGCCGTGCTGGTCGCGCAGCAGATCGCGCTGATCGTCGTCATCCGCCTGGCCAACGGCCTGGGCGGCGAGGGCGCGATCGCCGCCTACACCTACGCCTGGGCGCTGTACCAGCTGCCGTACGCGGTGCTCGTGATGCCCATCGCCACCAGCTCGTTCCCGGTGCTGTCCACCCGGGCGGCCGAGGGGGACACGCCGGGTTTCGACGCCCTGACCGCCTCCACCACCCGGGCCGTGCTCCTGATGACGGGGCTCGCGGCCGGGGTGATGGCGGCGGTCGCCGTACCGGTGTCGAGGGTGTTCCTGGAGGGCACCCCGGGCGGCGTCCCCGCCGAGATGGCGAGGGCCGTCGCGCTGTTCGCGCCGGGCCTGGTCGGGTACGCGCTCATGCTGCACCTGGCCCGCGTCCTGTACGCCTGCGGGCGGGGCCGGTCGGCGGCCCTCGCCTCGGTGACCGGCTGGGCCGTCGCGCTGCTGGCCCAGATCGTGCTCGCCCACACCGCGGAGGATCGGCCCGACGTGGTCGGGCAGCTGGCACTGGGCAGCACCGTCGGCATGACCGTCGGTGGGCTGCTCCTGGCCGTCGCGGTGCTCCGCGGCAGGGGGGCGGCCGCTCTGGCGGGGACGCCGCGCACCCTGCTGGCGACCCTGGCCGGCGGCGTCGCGGCCTGGGGGGCGGGCCTGACCCTGGTCGGCGCCTTCGGCGCGGTGTCCACCTGGGCGTCCGTGGCGGTCGGGCTGGCCGCGGGCGCGGTCGGGGTGGCCGCGTTCGCGGCCGTGGCGGTGATGATCGACAGGAAGGACGCCCAGGCGCTGCTGGCGAGGCTCCGCCGGGGGGCCGTGAGGGAGGGGAGCCGTTCCGATGGCTGACCAGGGTAAGCGCGTGGCACTCGTGCTGGGGACGAGCGCGGGAGGGGTCGGCCGGCACGTGGCCATGCTGGCCGGCGGGCTGGTGCGCGGCGGCCACCGGGTGGTCGTGGCGGGTCCGCCGAGTACGGAGCGCGCCTTCGGCTTCGCCGCCCTCGGCGCGCGCTTCGCGCCCGTGCCGATCTCCGACCGGCCCCGCCCGCTCGACGACCTGCGGGCGGTCCTGGCGCTCCGGGCGCTGCGCGGGGCGCACGCGGTGCACGCCCACGGGCTGCGGGCCGGGGCCCTGGCTGCGATCGCGCTGGCCGGGACCGGGACCGGCCTGGTGGTGACCCTGCACAACGCCGCCACCGCGGGCGGTGCCGTCGGTGCCGTCTACGGTCTCCTGGAACGGATCGTGGCCCGCCGCGCCGACCGGATCCTGGTCGTCTCCCCCGACCTGGGGGAGCGGATGACCCGCCTGGGGGCCGGGCGGGTCGAGACCGCCGTCGTTCCGGCGCCCTCGCTGCCGCCGTCGGGGCGTGAGCCCGGCGACGTACGGCGAGAGCTCGGCACGGGTGATCGGGTGATCTTCCTGACGGTCGCGAGACTCGCCCAGCAGAAGGGGCTGGAGACCCTCCTCGACGTCGCGAAGGCCCTGCGGGGGGCTCGCGGGGACGCGGGGCCCGTCCCGGGCCGGGCGTCCGCCGAACCCGAAGGCGGCCGGGGTCCGGAGGAGCGGGCGCCCGAGGCGGTGTTCCTGGTGGCGGGGGAGGGGCCGCTGCGGGGGGAGCTGCAGGGGCGGATCGACCGGGAGAACCTGCCGGTGCGGCTGCTCGGCGACCGGGCCGACGTGGGGGATCTGCTCGGGGTGGCGAGGGCGCTGGTGGTGCCGAGCCGATGGGAGGGGCAGCCGCTCACCGTGCAGGAGGCCCTGCGGGCGGGCACGGCGGTCATCGCCACCGCGGTGGGGGGCATCCCGGCGATGGTGGGCGAGGCCGGGCTGCTGGTGCCGTACGGGGACATCACCGCGATGCGCGACGCGGTCGCGAGGGTGCTCGCCGACGACGGTCTCGCCGGGGAACTGGCCGGGGCCGCGGCCGGGCGGGGCCGTGGGCTGCCGGGCGAGCCGGAGGCGCTCGCGGCGGTGCTCGCGGTCTACACCGGGCTCTCCTGAGCGGTGGTGACCGGGCTTCCCCGAGCGGTGGTGACCGGGTTTTTCTGAGCGGGCGGTATCGGGCCCTCCCCGGGACTGCGCAGAGATTCGCAGCTTGTGCCGGATTCCTCCCTGGCGTCGGAGAGGGAGTTCTCGTGGTCTTCCGGAGGGCTGGAGAGGTTCAAGGGGCCGGTGGTCGGCGGTTCCGGAGCCGGGGGGAACAAGCGGGGGCGTCGCGATGTTGGATTAGGCGCCGCCATGCCGGACACCTATACTGGCGTGGTTAGGGGGGGAGTATCCCTTCGCGGCAGTCTCGTCATCACGGTGTTGTCTCGCTCCACGAGGCCCCCGGGGCTGTCGGTCCGCATCGTCGACCCGCTTCACGTCGACCTGTCTTCACGCGGGCGGGAGAGACCTCCGGCAGTCTGTCGTGCGCGCCGCCGGAGGTTTATCAGTTGTGAATGTTCCTGTCTGGGCATGGTTCGCCGTCATCGGCGGACTCCTGGTCATCCTCGCCTTCGACCTGTGGATCGTCGATCGAGGCGAGCCCCGAGAGTTCTCCCTCAAGCAGGCCGGGTTCTGGGTCGGCTTCTACGTCACCCTCGCCGTACTCTTCGGCATCGGGCTGCTGATCTTCGCGGGTCCCACCCCAGCGGGCCAGTTCGTCGCCGGGTATCTCACCGAGTACAGCCTGAGCATCGACAACCTCTTCGTTTTCTACATCATCATGACCCGCTTCGCGGTGCCGAGGATGCACCAGCACAAGGTGCTGCTGATCGGCATCCTGATGGCGCTGGTCATGCGCGGCATCTTCATCGCGATCGGCGCGGCGGCCCTGGCCAACTTCGGCTGGCTGTTCTACGTCTTCGGCGTGTTCCTGATCTACACGGCCGTCCAGCTCGTCCGCCAGTTCGGTCAGGAGGAGCACCTCGAGGAGAACGCGGTGCTGCGCTGGGCGCGGCGGGTGCTGCCGCACACCGACGACTACGTGGGTTCCAAGATCATCGTCAAGGTCAACGGCAGGCGGCTGGTCACCCCGCTGCTGATCGTCATGATCGCCATCGGCACCACCGACCTGCTGTTCGCACTCGACTCGATTCCGGCGATCTTCGGCCTGACCACCGACGCCTTCATCGTCTTCACCGCGAACGCGTTCGCCCTGATGGGCCTACGCCAGCTGTACTTCCTGCTGGGCGGCCTGCTCCAGAAGCTGGTCTACCTCAGCTTCGGTCTTGCGTTCATCCTCGGTTTCATCGGGGTTAAGCTGATCCTCGAGGCTCTGCACTCCAGCGGTGTCTCCTGGGCCCCCGAGGTGCCGATCTGGGTGTCGCTGTCGGTCATCGTCGTCACGATGATCGTCACCACCGTGATCAGCCTGATCAAGGCCCGGCGTGACAACCGCGTGGGCAAGGAAAACACCACCCCGGCGAGTGTCGAGCAGGGCTAGCGAATCAGCGTGTGAGGCGCTTTGCTTGTCTCATTGCGCCTTATAAGGGCTGAGAGATGGGTAACATCCTGCCCCAGAGCGGGTAGACATACCGGTCTAATGCCGCAAGACATCACAAAGGTTCCCTGTGTCCCACGATTCAGCAAGCCACATGCCAGGCCCGCTGGGCCTGGCACGTGGCGTCTCCCCGTGGTTGCTCCCGACCGTGGCCGCCGCCGCCGTAACCTCCCTGCTCAGCCGTCGTGACCGGCGCTGGGCGCTGGCGGCGGTCCCGCTGACCGCGCTCACCGGCGGGATGCTCTGGTTCTTCCGCGATCCAGATCGCACTCCGGGCACCGGGCGGATCCTGTCGCCCGCGGACGGCGTGGTGCAGAGCATCGACCCGTGGCCGGACGGCCGCACCCGGGTCGCGATCTTCATGAGCCCTCTCGACGTGCACGTCAACCGGGCGCCGCTGGCCGGCACGGTCACCTCGGTGGAACACGTGTCCGGGGGTTACCTGCCCGCGTTCAACAAGGACAGCGACACCAACGAGCGGGTCGTCTGGCACCTGGACACCGCGCTCGGCGACATCGAGCTGGTCCAGATCGCCGGCGCGGTCGCGCGCCGCATCGTGCCCTACGCGGCCGCGGGGGCGAAGGTCGCCAGGGCCGAGCGGATCGGCCTGATCAGGCTCGGCTCGCGGGTCGACGTCTACCTTCCCGAGGGGATCGCCCCGGCCGTCTCCGTGGGCCAGAAGACGGTCGCGGGGGTGACGGGTCTTGACCACGGCTGACGCGAGCTGGCCGATGGACGAGACGGACGACGAGCCACGAGGACCCGTGGGCAAGGCGTTCCGCCTGTCGGCCGCGGACTCCCTGTCTCTCGGCAACGCCCTCTGCGGCTTCCTCGCGGTCTGCGTGCTGGCCTGGTCGGCCATCAGCGCGCTGCAGCAGGACAAGCCCTTCGCGGCCGACCCCCGGTTCTTCGGCACCGCCGTGGTGCTCCTGCTGATCGGCGCCACCTGCGACCTGTTCGACGGCCTGGTGGCCCGCAAGTTCCGCGCCTCGGCCATGGGCGCCGAGCTGGACAACCTCGCCGATGTGATCAGTTTCGGCTTCGCGCCCGCCTTCATGGTGGTCATCTGGGCGGGGTTCAACCAGCAGATCCCCTTCCTGCTGGTGATGGCCGCGGCGTCGTCGGTGCTGCTGGCCGGGGTCATCAGGCTCGCGCGCTTCGCCTGCGTGAAGACCAAGAGCGGCGACTTCATGGGGCTGCCCATCCCGATGGGCGCGATGACCGTGGTCTCGGTCGTGCTGCTGTTCCCCCCGTCGATCTGGACGATCCTGCCCGTCTTCGGGGTGGCGTACCTCATGGTGAGCCGGATCGAGTACCCCAAGCCCAAGGGCAATCTGGCCGCCGCCGTGCTCGCCTGGATGATGATCAACGTCGCCTGCCTGACCATCTGGGTCGCGGGCCTGGCCGGCGGCGACACGCTGATCAAGGTCGGGGCCGTCATGCAGATGACGATCGTGGCGACCATCCCGCTGCGGGTCCTGATGTTCAAGAGGGAGAAGCGCAAGGAACAGCGCAAGGCGTCGGCCGAGGTCGGCTGACCGCCCGCGGCGTGCTCACGCCGTTTCCCCGCGGGCATGGCGGATGGTCGCCGGTACGCCATGCCCGGATCCGTTCTCGTCCCGGAATGCCCCGGCCCGCTTCCCATGTCCGGCGCGGCTGCGTTCAATTGCCTCATGGGAGCTGAGCCGCATGAGCACACCCGCACCTACTTCCTCGGCATGCTCGCCCGCGAGCTGGAGCTGAGAGGCATGAGCGTGACGCTCAAGCGGAGCCCGCCGTCTCTGCGGGTCAGCGATCCCGAGGCGGCGATGTTCAACGAGACCCTCGACTGCGTCCCGCTGGCCGAGGGCTGGTTCTACCGCTGGTCCTGGGGCGACCTGGTGGAGCGGGTGGAGGATCCGGCCAAGGCCGCGGATCGGATCCTCCGGGTCTTCGGCGGCTGACGTCCGCCTTCCCGCCGCGCTCGGGCCCCACCCGGGCGGCGGGGAGTCCGGCCGTACGGGCCCGGACTCCCCGCCGCCCGAGCGGGGGTGTCACCAGCCGCGCTCGCGCCACTCGGGCAGCGAGGGGCGCTCGGCGCCCAGCGTGGTGTCCTTGCCGTGGCCCGGGTAGACCCAGGTGTCGTCCGGCAGCCGGTCGAAGATCCGCTCCGACACGTCGGCGAAGAGCCGGGCGAACCGTTCGGGGTCCTTGTTGGTGTTGCCGACGCCGCCGGGGAAGAGCGAGTCGCCGGTGAACAGGTGGCCCGGGTAGTGCAGGGCGATCGAGCCGGGGGTGTGCCCGCGCAGGTGGATCACCTCCAGGCTGACCACGCCGACGGTGACACCGTCGCCGTCCTCCACCTCCAGGTCCACCGGCACCGGCAGCGCGCCCGCGTCGAGCGGGTGGGCGATCACCGAGGCGCCGGTCGCCCTGGCGACCTCCTCCAGGGCCTGCCAGTGGTCGCCGTGCTGGTGGGTGGTGACGATCTTGCTGATCGGCTGGTCGCCGATGAGTTCGAGCAGCCGGTCGGGCTCGGCGGCCGCGTCGATGAGCGCGCCGTCGCCGGTCTGGGTGCACCGGACCAGGTAGGCGTTGTTGTCGAACGGGCCGACGGCCAGCTTGGCGATCGTCAGGGCGGGCAGCTCGCGCAGGTCGGCGGGGCCGCCGACCTGAACATCACCGGTGTACGTCACGGATTCTCCTCGGACGGGGTCGCGGGAGGGCAGGGCGGTGCGCGCTCTGCCCCCGTCACCCTCATCATTCCGCCCGGCGGGCAGGTTGGGGCATAAGGCGGGTGTTCACATCGTTGAAACCGTGGGCCACCTGCCAGGTCTGGGTGAAGGCCGTAGTCTGGAGAGGGCGGGAAAACGACTCCGGACGCCGGTCCGGAAAATTGTCGGCCCCTCTCGCTAGTCTTCCCGCGACCGCTTCCAACCCTCTATCAACGACGTCGGGACTGCTGTGGCTGACCGCCTCATCGTGCGTGGTGCACGTGAACACAACCTCAAGGACGTCTCGCTGGAGCTGCCGCGAGACTCTCTGATCGTCTTCACCGGACTGTCCGGCTCGGGCAAGTCCAGCCTGGCCTTCGACACGATCTTCGCCGAAGGCCAGCGCCGCTATGTCGAATCGCTGTCGGCGTACGCGCGGCAGTTCCTCGGGCAGATGGACAAGCCCGACGTCGACTTCATCGAGGGGCTCTCGCCCGCGGTGTCGATCGACCAGAAGTCGACGAGCCGCAACCCCCGTTCCACCGTCGGCACGATCACCGAGGTGTACGACTACCTGCGCCTGCTCTGGGCGCGGATCGGCAAGCCGCACTGCCCGCAGTGCGGGCGGGCGATCGCCAGGCAGAGCCCCGAGCAGATCGTCGACCGGGTCATGGAGCTGGAGGAGGGCACCCGCTTCCAGGTGCTCGCCCCGGTGGTCCGCGGCCGCAAGGGCGAGTACGCCGAGCTCTTCACCCAGCTCCAGGCGAAGGGCTTCGCCCGCGCCCGCGTCGACGGCACGGTGGTCCGGCTGGACGAGCCGCCGACGCTGAAGAAGCAGGAGAAGCACGACATCGAGGTGATCGTCGACCGGCTGGCCGTGAAGGAGGGCGCGAGCAGCCGCCTGACCGGCTCGGTGGAGACCGCCCTGAACCTGTCGGGCGGGACGATCACCCTGGAGTTCGTCGACCTGCCCGAGGACGACCCCAACCGCGAGCGCTTCTACTCCGAGCACCTCTACTGCCCTTACGACGACCTGTCGTTCGAGGAACTGGAGCCTCGCTCGTTCTCGTTCAACTCGCCCTTCGGCGCCTGCCCGGAGTGCACGGGCCTGGGCGTCCGGATGGAGGTCGACCCCGACCTGGTCGTGCCCGACCCGGAGAGGCCGCTGGGCGAGGGCGCGCTCTCCCCGTGGGCCGGCGGCCACACCAGCGACTACTTCGTACGCCTGGTCGAGGCGCTCGGCCTGACCATGGGCTTCGGTCTCGACACCCCGTGGGAGCGGCTCCCCAAGAAGGCGCAGAAGGCCCTGCTGTACGGCCACGACGAGCAGGTCCACGTCCGCTACAGCAACCGCTACGGCCGCCAGCGCTCCTACTACACCACCTTCGAGGGGGTCATCCCCTGGGTGCAGCGCCGCCACGGCGAGTCCGACAGCGACGGCATGCGCGAGAAGTACGAAGGCTACATGCGGGAGATCCCGTGCCCGGCCTGCGAGGGGGCCAGGCTCAAGCCGGTCTCGCTCGCCGTCACGGTCGACGACCGCTCGATCGCCGACGTCTCGTCGATGTCGATCGGCGACTGCGCGGCGTTCCTGGCGGGGCTGAAGCTGTCCGACCGCGACATGCAGATCGCCGAGCGGGTGGTCAAGGAGATCAACGCCCGGATGGGCTTCCTGCTCGACGTGGGTCTCGACTACCTGACCATGGACCGGGCCTCCGGCACCCTCGCCGGTGGCGAGGCGCAGCGCATCCGGCTCGCCACCCAGATCGGCTCGGGCCTGGTCGGGGTGCTGTACGTGCTGGACGAGCCCTCCATCGGCCTGCACCAGCGGGACAACCAGCGGCTGCTGGAGACCCTGATCAGGCTGCGTGACATGGGCAACACGCTCATCGTGGTCGAGCACGACGAGGACACCATCGCCGCCGCCGACTGGGTGGTCGACATCGGCCCCGGGGCGGGTGAGCACGGCGGCCAGGTCGTCGTCTCGGGCACCGTGGCCGACCTGCTGGCCTCGGAGACCTCGATGACCGGCGCCTACCTGTCCGGCCGCAAGACGATCGCGATCCCCGCCACCCGCCGTAAGCGTGACAAGAAGCGGCAGATCACCGTGAAGGGCGCCCGCGAGCACAACCTCAAGGGCGTCGACGTGGAGTTCCCGCTGGGGCTGCTGACCGCGGTCACCGGGGTCTCGGGGTCCGGCAAGTCCACCCTGGTGAACGACATCCTCTACAACGCGCTGGCCAAGGAGCTGAACGGTGCGCGCACCGTCCCCGGCCGCCACGCGCGGGTCAACGGGATGGACCTGGTCGACAAGGTCGTGCACGTCGACCAGTCGGCGATCGGCCGCACGCCCCGGTCCAATCCGGCGACCTACACCGGTGTCTTCGACAAGGTCCGCGACCTGTTCGCGCAGACCACCGAGGCCAAGGTCCGCGGCTACCAGAAGGGCCGGTTCAGCTTCAACGTCAAGGGCGGCCGGTGCGAGGCCTGCTCGGGAGACGGCACCCTCAAGATCGAGATGAACTTCCTGCCGGACGTCTACGTGCCCTGCGAGGTCTGTCACGGGGCGCGCTACAACCGGGAGACCCTGGAGGTCCACTACAAGGGCAAGACGATCTCCGAGGTGCTCGACATGCCGATCGAGGAGGCCCTGGACTTCTTCGACTCCATCCCGGCCATCAAGCGCTACCTGAAGACGCTCAACGACGTCGGCCTGGGCTACGTCAGGCTCGGCCAGCCCGCCACGACCCTGTCCGGCGGCGAGGCCCAGCGCGTCAAGCTCGCCTCCGAGCTGCAGCGCCGCTCCACCGGCCGGACGATCTACGTGCTCGACGAGCCCACCACCGGCCTGCACTTCGAGGACATCCGCAGGCTGCTGGGCGTCCTGGGCAAGCTCGTCGACGGGGGCAACACGGTCATCGTCATCGAGCACAACCTCGACGTGATCAAGACCGCCGACTGGCTGATCGACATGGGCCCCGAGGGCGGCTCCCGGGGCGGCAGCGTGCTCGCCGTCGGCACGCCCGAGGAGGTCGCCCTGGTCGACGAGAGTCACACGGGCCGCTTCCTGCGCAAGATCCTCGGCAGCTGAAGGCCGGATTCCGGACCGGGCCGCCCCGTCAATACCCTTGACGCGGAGCCCGGTTCCGATCTGGGGACGATGTTGCGAGAAGGGCCGAGATGAGCACGCAGGAGGCCTCCGCCATGCCCGCGCGCAGGCAGGTGATCGCCGCCGCGGGGGCCGTGGCGTGCGGGGCGGCGCTGGCCGGGTGCGGCGGCGGGGAGTCCGCCGCCGCCATCGTGCCGCCGGGGATCAAGGGGAAGGTCATCGCGCGGACCACCGACATCCCGGTGGGCGGCGGCAAGGTGATCACCAAGTGGAAGATCGTGATCACCCAGCCGTCCTCGGGGGTGTTCAGGGCGTTCACGGCGAGCTGCCCGCACCGGGGGTGCGCGGTCGGCAGGGTCGGGGACGGCGTGATCCGCTGCCCCTGCCACGGCAGCGAGTTCGCCGCCGACTCCGGCAAGTGCCTCAAGGGCCCGGCGGAGGCGCCGCTGGTCCAGTACGCGCTGAAGGTCGAGGGCGACGGGATCGTCATGGTCTGACGGTCCGCGCCGTCTTCCCCTCGGGGGCGGCGCGGGTCCTGTCGGGAGTGCAGGAGCCGGTTGGCCGGGTCCGAAGCCCACCTCGAGGGTTTCCAGGGGGATTCTCCGGATGGCCCGGAAAGAGGGCTGAGGTGGTAATTCTTCACAGTCTCCTGACATGACGTACGGCATGCTGAACCGTCATCGGGGTTCCAGCCGTACCTGAAGATGATGATCCTGGAGGATATTCATGACTGAGACGACACGTCGTACCGTGATATTGAGCGCCGGTGGGGCCGGGATGGCCGCGGTGCTGACCGCGTGCGCGGGATACGGAGAGCCCGCGGCGGACGGCGGGGACACATCCGCGACCGCCGCCTCGCAGGCGCCGGAGGCGGCCGAGACGAGCGCGGGTGCCGAAGGGAACTCCGGGGCGAACGCCCTGGCCAAGACCGCGGACATCCCCGAGGGGGGCGGCAAGGTCTTCAAGGACGAGAAGATCGTGATCACCCAGCCGACCGCGGGGGAGTTCAAGGCGTTCAGCTCCGTCTGCACCCACCAGGGGTGCGACGTCGACAAGATCGTGGACGGCACCATCGACTGCCCGTGTCACGGCAGCAAGTTCAAGATCACTGACGGTTCCGTGGCGAACGGCCCGGCCGACAAGCCGCTGGAGGAGAAGGCGATCAAGGTGGACGGCGACTCCATCGTCCTCGCCTGAACCCGGCCGCGGGCCCGCCGCCGGGAGGAACGTCCCGGCGGGGGGCCGGGTGTCACGCGGCGGCCCCCGTACGGCCCGGGTCACCTCGCGGAGCGGCGGGCCTCGCATGAGGGTGTGGCCCGCCCCGCCGGGGCCGGGCCGCCGGGCCGTGTCCCGGCTGCCGGCCGGGCGGGAAGGCCGCCACGAAGGCCGGCGGGGAAAGCCGGAAGGCCGGCGGGGAAAGCTGTAAGGAAACCTGTCGGTCCGGGCCGATAGTCTTTCCGTGTGGCGAGATCTGTGGGTGGTCCGGTGAGTTTCCGGCCGAAGCCGGGGTCCATCCCCGAGTCCCCGGGCGTCTACCGGTTCAAGGACGCCGAGGGCCGGGTCGTCTACGTCGGCAAGGCCAAGAGCCTGCGCCAGCGGCTCAACTCCTACTTCGCCGACTTCGCGGGCCTGCACCCGCGCACCCAGACCATGCTCACGACGGCCGTGGACGTCGACTGGACGGTCGTCGGCACCGAGGTCGAGGCGCTCCAGCTCGAATACTCCTGGATCAAGGAGTACGACCCCCGGTTCAACGTCAAGTACCGCGACGACAAGTCCTACCCCTACCTCGCGGTCACCATGGGTGAGGAGTTCCCCCGGGTCCAGGTGCTGCGCGGCGCCAAGCGCAAAGGCACCCGTTACTTCGGCCCCTACTCCCACGCCTGGGCGATCAGGGAGACCGTCGACCTGCTGCTGCGGGTCTTCCCGATCAGGAGCTGCTCGGGCGGGGTGTTCAAGCGGGCCGCGCAGATCGGCCGCCCCTGCCTGCTGGGCTACATCGACAAGTGCTCCGCCCCCTGCGTCGGCCGGGTCACCGCCGAGGAGCACCGGGAGCTGGCCGACGACTTCTGCGAGTTCATGGCGGGCAACACCGGCCGGTTCGTCAAGCGGCTGGAGCGCGAGATGCGCGAGGCCGCCGTCGCGCAGGAGTACGAGCGGGCCGCCAGGCTGCGTGACGACATCCAGGCGCTGCAGCGGGCGATGGAGAAGCAGGCCGTGGTCCTCGGCGACAACACCGACTGCGACGTGGTCGCCCTGGCGGAGGATCCGCTGGAGGCCGCCGTCCAGGTGTTCTACGTGCGCAGCGGGCGGATCAGGGGACAGCGCGGCTGGGTGGTCGACAAGGTCGACGAGGTCGCGCCGGGCGAGCTGGTCGAGCAGTTCCTGCTGCAGATGTACGGCGACGCGGCCGCCGAGGCGCTGCCCAGGGAGGTGCTGGTGCCCGTCCTGCCCCCCGACGCCGAGGCGGTCACCGAGCTGCTCGGCGAGCACCGCGGGGCACGGGTGGAGATCAGGGTCCCCCAGCGCGGCGACAAGAGGTCGCTGATGGAGACCGTCGAGCGCAACGCCGTCGAGTCCCTGAAGCAGCACAAGCTGAGGCGGGCCAGCGACCTGACCGCGCGCAGCAGGGCGCTGCAGGAGGTCGCCGACGCCCTCGACCTCGACCAGGTGCCGCTGCGCATCGAGTGCTACGACGTCTCCCACATCCAGGGCACCAACGTGGTGGCCTCCATGGTGGTGTTCGAGGACGGCCTGGCCCGCAAGAGCGAGTACCGCAGGTTCTCCGTGCGCTCCACCGAGGGTGACGTCGCCTCCATCCACGAGGTGATCTCCCGCCGGTTCAAGCGCTATCTGGAGGAGCGCTCCGCGACCGGGGAGCTCGACGCGGACGCCGGGGCCGATCCCGAGGAAGAGGCCGCAGAAGAGCCGGGGGAGGGGTTGCGGACGCCGGGCATCGACCCGGAGACCGGCAAACCGCGCAAGTTCGCCTACCCGCCCAACCTGGTCGTCGTCGACGGCGGTCCCGCGCAGGCCGCGGCGGCCCGCAGGGCGCTCGACGAGCTGGGCGTGGACGACGTGGCGGTGTGCGGCCTGGCCAAGCGGCTGGAGGAGGTCTGGCTGCCCGGCGAGGACCTGCCGGTGATCCTCGCCCGCTCCAGCGAGGCCCTTTACCTTCTCCAGCGGGTACGCGACGAGGCCCACCGCTTCGCCATCGCCTACCATCGATCCAAACGGTCGAAGAGCGTCAAGGAAAGCGCTCTGGACGAGGTCCCCGGTCTCGGCCCGGCCCGCAGGCAGGCGTTGATCAAGCATTTCGGATCGGTGAAGCGGCTGCGGGAGGCGACCGCGGCGCAGATCTGTGAGGTTCCCGGGATCGGCCCCTCGACGGCCGAGACGATCGTGTCGGTCTTGAAGGGGCAGAACCCATGAGCGAAAGAGAGCCCGCGTTCGTCCTCGTCACCGGAATGTCGGGGGCGGGGCGGAGCACCGCCGCCAAGGCCCTGGAGGACCTGGGGTGGTTCGTCATCGACAACCTGCCGCCCGGGCTGCTGTTCGCCATGGCCGAGGAGGCGGGGCGGGTCAAGCTGGCCGCCGACAAGGTGGCCGCGGTGGTCGACGTGCGCAGCCTGGCCTTCACCAGCGACCTCAACAGCGCGATCGAGGAGCTGGAGGGGCGCGGCGTCGCCGTGCGCGTGGTGTTCCTGGAGGCCAGTGACGAGGAGCTGGTCCGCAGGTTCGAGAACGTCCGCCGCCCGCACCCGCTGCAGAGCGACGGCCGCCTGGTCGACGGGATCGCCCGCGAGCGCGGCATCCTGCGCGAGGTCCGGGCCAACGCCGACCTGGTGATCGACACCTCCAACCTCAACGTCCACGAGCTCCGCGGGAAGATCGTCGCCTTCTTCGGCGGCGAGGACCGCCCCGGCCTGCGGGTCAACGTCGTCTCCTTCGGCTACAAGTACGGCCTGCCCGTCGACGCGGACCTGGTCGTCGACTGCCGGTTCCTGCCCAATCCCCACTGGGTTCCCGAACTTCGCCCCATGAACGGACTGGACGCTCCCGTGCGGGAGTACGTTCTCAACCAAGCGGGTGCGAAGGAACTCCTCGACGCCTACGAGGAGGTGTTCGCCATCATCGCCTCCGGCTACACCCGCGAGGGCAAGAGCTACGCCACGCTCGCCGTCGGCTGCACCGGCGGCAAGCATCGCAGTGTCGCCATGGCCGAGCAGCTCGGCGGCCGGCTGCGCGATAGGGGTGGCATGGAGGTGCAGGTGAGCCATCGGGATGTGGGCCGGGAGTGAACGAAGGTCTCAAGATCGTCGCACTGGGTGGAGGACACGGGCTGTACGCCTCGCTGTCGGCGTTGCGGAGGGTCACCTCCCGGCTGACGGCGGTGGTCACCGTCGCCGACGACGGAGGGTCGAGCGGCCGTCTCCGTCGTGAGCTCGGCGTGCTCCCCCCGGGAGACCTGAGGATGGCCCTGGCCGCCCTGTGCGGTGACGACGAGTGGGGGCGCACCTGGAGCGAGGTCGTCCAGCACCGCTTCCGCAGCGAGGGCGACCTGCACGGCCATGCGATCGGCAACCTGCTGATCGTGGCGCTGTGGGAGCGGCTCGGCGACACGGTCTCCGGGCTCGACTGGCTGGGGCGGCTGCTCGGCGCGCACGGGCGGGTGCTGCCGATGTCCTCGGTGCCGCTCGACATCGCCGCCGAGGTCGAGCTGGACGGTGAGGTGAGCACGGTGCGCGGCCAGGTGGCCTGCGCCCTCACGCCCGGCAGGGTCCGGGCCATCTCGCTGCTTCCCGAGGATCCGCCGGCGTGCCCCGAGGCCGTCCAGGCGGTCCTCGACGCCGACTGGGTGGTGTTCGGCCCCGGATCCTGGTTCACCAGCGTGCTGCCCCACCTGAAGGTGCCCGAGCTGGCCGAGGCGCTGCACACCACCCGCGCGCGCCGCCTGGTCGCGCTGAACCTCGCCCCGCAGCCGGGGGAGACCGACGGCTTCTCCCCCCAGAAGCACCTGGAGGTGCTGCGCCAGCACGCGCCCTCCCTGGAGATCGACGTCGTCATCGCCGACACCGGGGTGATCGAGGACCGCGACGAGCTGGAGAAGGCCGCGGCCGACCTCGGCGGGCGGCTGGTCCTCGCCTCCGTGGCGGACGAGGACGGCTCCCCGCGACACGATGCACAACGTCTTGCCTCCGTCCTGGACGAGATTTTCCGTGAGAAGCGTTGATCCTGGTCAGCGGTGCTCAGGAGTGCGAGAAACTTCTGTGAGCCCGATTTATCTCGGGCCGCATGGGGTCTGTATGGGGGAGGACGAACGCGCATGGCGATGACAGGTGTGGTCAAGGACGAGCTGAGCAGGCTGCCGGTCCTGAAGCCTTGCTGCCGTAAGGCCGAGGTGTCGACGCTGCTGCGGTTCGCGAGCGGGTTGCATCTAGTGAGCGGCCGGATCGTGATCGAGGCCGAGCTTGACACCAATGTCACCGCCCGGCGGCTGATCAAGGACATCGGTGAGGTCTTCGGGCACAAGGCGGAGGTGCTCGTCCTGGCCCCCGCCGGACTGCGCAAGGGCTCGCGTTACCTCGTGCGGGTCTACCGCGACGGGGAGGCGCTCGCCCGCCAGACCGGTCTGATCGACAACCACGGGCGCCCGGTCCGCGGCCTGCCCCGCCAGGTTGTCGCGGGGGCGACCTGCGACGCCGAGGCGGCCTGGCGGGGGGCGTTCCTGGCGCACGGTTCGCTCACCGAGCCGGGGCGCTCGATGTCGCTGGAGGTCACCTGTCCCGGGCCGGAGGCGGCGCTCGCGCTGGTCGGGTCCGCGCGGCGGTTGAAGATCCACGCCAAGGCCCGCGAGGTGCGCGGCGTCGACCGGGTGGTGGTCCGTGACGGCGACGCCATCGGCGCGCTGCTGACCAGGCTGGGCGCCCACGACAGCGTGCTGGCCTGGGAGGAGCGGCGGATGCGCCGCGAGGTCCGTGCGACGGCCAACCGGCTGGCCAACTTCGACGACGCCAACCTGCGCCGTTCGGCCCGCGCCGCGGTCGCCGCGGGGGCCAGGGTCCAGCGGGCCCTGGAGATCCTCGGGGAGGAGGCCCCCGAGCACCTGGTGATCGCCGGCCGCCTGCGGGTGGAGCACAAGCAGGCCTCCCTGGAGGAGCTCGGTCAGCTCGCGGATCCGCCCCTGACCAAGGACGCCATCGCCGGCCGCATCCGCCGCCTGCTGGCCATGGCCGACAAGCGCGCCCAGGACATCGGCATCCCCAACACCGAGGCCAATCTCACCGTCGACATGCTGGCCCCGTAGGTCCCTCTCCGGATCGGGCCGCGGAAGGGCCCGCCGCTCACGGCTGCTTCTTGGGCTCGAAGTAGTTCACCCGGCCGGCCTCGTCCGGCTGCGGGACGGACGAGGCGTCGTGGGCCGCGCGGGCGGCCTTGACGCGCCTGTTCACGAAGCTGAAGCTCGCGTAGGCGGCGACCACCCAGAACAGCAGCGCCATGGGGGCGCTCCTGATCGCGTCCGGGAAGGCGTCGAGGACCCGGACGACGGCGGAGCCGTAGTCCTCGCCGGACAGCCGCACCCAGGCGATGACGGCCCCGGCGATCTGGCCGAGGGCGGCGCCGGCGAGGGAGAAGAAGGCGGCCAGCGGCGGCAGTACCGGGCTGGTCGGCCTGACCGCGATCATGGCGAGGCCGACGAGGAGACCGACGCCGACGGCGGCGAATCCGATCTCGTACCCGCTGAAGGCGATGAGCGCGCCGTAGGCCGCGGCACCGGCGACGGTGGCCAGGAGACCGGCGACAATGCCTGGTAGGAGCCCGTTCGCCAGGTGCGGATCGTTGTCTGTCATGGCAGTTCCTCTTGGGGTTGGAGGTATTTACAGTGACGAGTCGGGCACTTTACTTGAATGGTGCGATACCTGTTCGTGGGTTAACGAATAACGGAGCACCCCCTCAAGTGGTCTAGGCCAATTTGGGTCCGATAAGGTTCGTGGTTGAGGTTTCAGCCCGCCCCAAGTCGCCGATCCGAGAGACCGGCGCACCGACGTACGAGGAGATCGGCACCGTGACCATCCGCGTAGGCGTCAACGGATTTGGCCGCATCGGCCGCAACTTCTGGCGCGCGGTCGCTGCCAGCGGCAAGGACATCGAGATCGTCGCGGTCAACGACCTGACCGACAACGCCACGCTCGCCCACCTGCTGAAGTACGACAGCATCCTCGGCCGCCTGCCGTACGAGGTGAAGAGCACCGCCGACGAGATCATCGTGGACGGCAAGACGATCAAGGCGTTCGCCGAGCGCGACCCCGCCAAGCTGCCCTGGGGCGACCTGGGCGTGGACGTCGTCGTCGAGTCGACCGGCTTCTTCACCGACGCCAACAAGGCCCGCGTGCACGCCGAGAACGGCGCCAAGAAGGTCATCATCTCGGCCCCGGCCAAGAACGAGGACGTCACCGTCGTGATGGGCGTCAACCACGACAAGTACGACCCGGCCAGCCACACGGTCATCTCCAACGCCTCCTGCACCACCAACTGCCTGGCGCCGATGGCCAAGGTCCTCAACGACACCTTCGGTATCGAGAAGGGTCTGATGACCACGATCCACGCCTACACGCAGGACCAGAACCTGCAGGACGCCCCGCACAGCGACCTGCGCCGCGCCCGCGCCGCCGCGATCAACATCGTGCCGACCTCGACCGGCGCCGCCAAGGCCATCGGCCTGGTGCTGCCCGAGCTCAAGGGCAAGCTCGACGGCTTCGCGCTGCGCGTGCCGATCCCCACGGGCTCGGCCACCGACCTCACCGTCGAGGTCGGCCGCGAGACCACCGTCGAGGAGGTCAACGCCGCGCTCAAGGCCGCGGCCGAGGGCGAGCTCAAGGGCTACCTCACCTACAGCGAGGACCCGATCGTCTCCTCCGACATCGTCACCGACCCGTCGTCCTGCATCTTCGACGCGCCCCTCACCAAGGTGATCGGCAACCAGGTCAAGGTCGTCGGCTGGTACGACAACGAGTGGGGTTACTCCAACCGTCTCGTCGACCTCATCGAGCTGGTCGGCGCCGACCTCTGATGAAGGACATCTCCGAGTTCGACGTGGACGGTCGGCGTGTCCTGGTGCGCGCCGACCTCAACGTCCCCCTGGAGGGGGACGTCATCACCGACGACGGCCGCATCCGCGCCTCGGTGCCGACGATCAAGGAGCTCGCGGGCCGAGGTGCCCGCGTGGTCGTCGTCGCGCACCTGGGACGCCCCAAGGGCAAGCCGAACCCGGAATACTCCCTGACCCCGGTCGCCAAGCGGCTGGGTGAGCTCCTGGGCGCCGACGTCGCCTTCGCGACCGACGTGGTCGGCACCTCCGCCCAGGAGGTCGTGGAGGCCCTCCAGGACGGCCAGGTGGCCCTCCTGGAGAACCTGCGCTTCGAGCCGGGCGAGGAGTCCAAGGACGACGAGGAGCGGGCCGCCTTCGCCGCCAGGCTCGCCGCCTTCGCCGACGTCTACGTGGGCGACGGCTTCGGTGCGGTGCACCGCAAGCACGCCAGCGTCTACGACGTGCCCGGCCTGCTGCCGCACGCCGCGGGCCGGCTGGTCCTGGCCGAGGTCGAGGTGCTCAGGAAGCTGACCGACGACACCGAGCGGCCGTACGTCGTGGTGCTCGGCGGTGCCAAGGTCTCCGACAAGCTCGGCGTCATCGGCAACCTGCTCACCAAGGTCGACCGGCTCCTCATCGGCGGCGGCATGGCCTACACCTTCCTGAAGGCCCAGGGCTACGAGGTCGGCAGGTCGCTGCTCCAGGAGGACCAGCTCGACAAGGTGCGCGGCTTCCTCGACGAGGCGGGCAAGCGCGACGTGGAGATCGTCCTCCCGGTCGACGTCCTGGCGGCCGTCGAGTTCGCCGAGGACGCCGAGTACGAGGTGGTCGACGCCACCGCGATCCCGGCCGACCGCGAGGGGCTCGACATCGGCCCGCGCACCCGGGAGCTGTTCGCGGGCAAACTGGCCGACGCCAGGACGGTGTTCTGGAACGGCCCGATGGGCGTCTTCGAGTTCGAGGCCTTCTCCGGCGGAACTCGCGCGGTCGCCGAGGCGTTGATCGCCTCTGAGGCCTTCACCGTCGTCGGCGGTGGAGACTCGGCCGCCGCCGTGCGCAGGCTCGGCCTGGCCGAGGACGGGTTCTCGCACATCTCCACCGGTGGCGGGGCCAGCCTCGAATACCTGGAGGGCAAGACCCTCCCCGGACTCGTGGCGCTGGAGCGGTAGAAGTGAACCCACGCGGTGAGCGGAGTGGCCGGTCGACGACCGAAGCCGTCCGCGCAGTGAACAAGGAGTGGTGAGCGAACGATGAGCACACCTCGCAAGCCGCTCATGGCAGGCAACTGGAAGATGAACCTCAACCACCTCGAGGCCATCGCGCACACCCAGAAGCTCGCCTTCGCGCTGAACGACAAGGACTTCGACCGGGTCGAGGTGGCCGTGCTGCCGCCGTTCACCGACCTGCGCAGCGTGCAGACCCTGGTCGACGGCGACAAGCTGCGGATCGTCTACGGCGCGCAGGACCTGTCCGAGCACGACGGAGGCGCCTACACCGGCGAGATCTCCGGGACCATGCTCGCCAAGATCGGCTGCACCTTCGTGCTCGCCGGGCACTCCGAGCGCCGCCAGTACCACCGCGAGGACGACGACGTCGTCAACGCCAAGGTGCAGGCGGCCTACCGGCACTCGCTCACCCCCATCCTGTGCGTAGGGGAGGGCCTGGAGGTCCGCAGGGCCGGTGGCCAGGTGGCCCACAGCGTCGCCCAGCTCGACGGCGGGCTCCGCAAGGTCACCGCCGAGCAGGCCGCCTCCGTCGTGCTCGCCTACGAGCCGGTGTGGGCGATCGGCACCGGCGAGGTGGCCACCCCGGACGACGCGCAGGAGGTCTGCGGGGCACTCCGGTCACGACTCGCCGAGCTGTACGACGCCGAAGTGGCCGCCGGTGTCCGTATCCTTTACGGTGGGTCGGTCAAGTCTGACAACATCGCCGGCATCATGGCCCAGCCTGATGTCGACGGTGCCCTGATCGGTGGCGCGAGCCTCGACCCCGGGGAGTTCGTCAAGATTTGCCGTTTTGGCGAATTGTCGAGCTGACTGAGTCATTCGGTGGGTACGACTTGACAGCACGTCATACCCTCTTAGAGCAAGTTTGAATCGTCACGCCTTCGGCGTACATCACGGGTCGTGCCCGGACGCGGGTCACGCGCACATAGGGAACAGGTCAACGGTGACAATCGGAATCTCCATCGCCCTCATCCTGTCGAGCTTGCTGATGATGCTGCTCGTCCTGCTCCACAAGGGCAAGGGCGGTGGTCTCTCGGATCTGTTCGGTGGCGGTTTCTCGTCGTCGTTCGGAGGCTCCTCCGTGGTGGAGCGCAACCTCGACAGGCTCACCGTCATCACCGGTGTCGTCTGGTTCGTCTGCATCATCGCGCTGGGCCTGCTTCTGCGGCCCTGACCCGGCTTCAACAGGCGTGACAGTGGTTCAGTCCCCGCATCCCCAAGCGTCGGGGCCATCGAGCAAGGAGTTCATCCGTGGGTAGTGGCAACGCGATCCGTGGCAGCCGTGTCGGTGCCGGCCCGATGGGGGAGGCGGAGCGCGGCGAGGCGGCCCCCCGTGTGCGGGTGCCTTTCTGGTGCGCGAACATGCATGAGACGCGCCCCAGTTTCGCCAGCGACGCGGCCGTTCCCGAGTTCTGGGACTGCCCCCGGTGTGGCCTCCCCGCCGGTCAGGACGAGGCCAACCCGCCCGCGCCGCCGCGCAACGAGCCTTACAAGACGCACCTCGCGTACGTGAAGGAACGCCGCAGCGACAAGGACGGCGCGCAGATCCTGGCCGAGGCCCTGGAGCGGCTGCGCTCCTCCTCGCGCCCGATCTACTAGCCGGGTCCTCGCCCGTACGGTCCGGCGGCACCGGTACGCACGCCTGAAAGGCCCCCGTGGGAGATCCTCACGGGGGTCTTTCGCGTGCCGTGGCCGCGACTCGTCGGGAGCCCGCGGGGCGGGGCCGGGCGCTCCCGGGGCGGCCTCCGCCGCGCGCCGCGCCTTGACTAGGGCCTGTTGGGTAGGTCGGGCCTGTGCGGCATGTCTGACCTGTTGGACGTGTCGCCCATGTGGGACATGCCTCTCCTTTGCGACATGTTAGTCATTTTCTTGGAGGCCATCGCCGCGGCTCCCAGGCCGAGCAGCAGGATGACGATGCCGGTGATGACGTTGTTCCAAATGCTCCCCCTCGTCGCCGAGCCGGTGATCCAGGGAGCCAGGATGGTCCAGATCCCGATGACCGGCGCGACCCAGCTGATCCCGTACGTCCGGCCGTAGGCGGACGCGAAGGCGAGGGCCAGGGCGGCGACCGCGATGCCGGTGACGAGGTTGCTCACGGTGAGTCTGGACAGGCCGTTGAAGCCGACCACCCAGGGTGAGATCGCCAGATACAGGCCCGCCAGGAGGCTCAGGCCCTCGATGACCTGGGCTATCGAGCTGGAGCCTGCTCGTTCGTACCTTTCCCGCATCTCGATGAGATCGGGGTGGTGTTCCAGACTTGTGGGTCTCGTCATGCCCCATTCCCCCTTACCGGTCTCCCGTAGTTTCGATGTCCCGCCAAAGCGTATTTATAGTGATATACCCGGCATAAGCTCCAAAGAGCCCAAAACAGGACAAGATTGTCTAATGACATCGCCGGGAGACGGAATCCGGCGGTCGGCTCCGGTGAGCCCGCCACGTCGTGACCCCTCGCGGTGCGGGCGATGGAGGAGGAGAACCCGTCGTGAACCGGCACGGTCGCCACGATGGCGCCACGGGTGGCGCGGGACGTCCTGGGTACGAGACGGGTCACACCCTCTCGCGCGAACACGAGAGCCGAGGGGAGCGAGGTTGCCCGGAGGTGACCTTATGGACGAGAAGACGGGAACGCACGACCACCCGAAGAGCGCGCTGAATCTGCGGCTCTTCCTGGCGGTCTTCGGCCTGGTGGTGTGCACGGCTCTGGCCCTCCTGTCGGCGTGGGCCGGGATCACCGCGCTCGCCGTGGCCCTGGCCGTGCCGGCGGTCGTCGCCGTGGTGGACATCGTGGTGGTCGGGATCCGGATCGCCCGCAGACGCCGGCGCGGTGAGCGGCACACCCTTTTCGAGTAGGAGACCGCGCGCACGGGCTGTGTTCGTGGCCGGCGGCTCGTCTCGCCGGTCTGCGCGGCCGATCGCGCCGTCCCCGGGGCGGACGTGGCGGTCGCGGGCCGGGGAGTCGTCCTGATCATCCGCACGAGGTATCAGGAAGATCCGTAATATATGGGGCTTCCTGATGCTTATGTGACGTGGGGGTCACCAGTGACGGCAAGCACGAACGGGGTCACGCGACGGCGGTTCCTCCAGGCGGGCGTCGGAGCCGTGCCCGCGCTCGCCCTGGGCGCGGGGCCCGCGCGGGCGGCGGCGAGGGAGCCGCTCGTCAGCGGGGTCGTCCCCGCGGCGCTGAAGGGCTTCGACGACGTGATGAAGAAGTACATCACGGAGCGCGAGATCGGCTGCGCGCAGCTCGCGGTCGCGCGGAAGGGCAGGATCCTGCTGGCGCGCGGGTACGGGACGTACTCGGTGCGCAACGCCCAGAACGTGCCGATCCTCGCGCGCGTGCAGCCGACCTCGCTGTTCCGCGTCGCCAGCCTGAGCAAGCACATCACCTGCGCCGCGATCATGCGGCTGGTCCAGGACGGCAGGCTCAGCCTCTCGGCTCCGGTCACCACGCTGCTCGGGCTCTCGGCGGCGGCGGACCCCAGGCTGGCCAAGGTGACCGTGCTGAGGCTCATGCAGCACCTGGGCGGCTGGGACACCGCGGTCTCCAAGGACCGGCTCTGGCTGGACCACACGATCTCCGCCGCGCTCGACGTGCCGCTGCCGATCGGCCACGCCGACATCATCCGCTACTCCACGGCCCGCCCCCTCGACTTCGACCCCGGTTCCAAGATGGTCTACTGCAACTACGGCTACGCGCTGCTCGGGCGGATCATCGAGAAGGTCTCCGGCACGAGCTACGAGTCGTACGTCAAGCAGAGACTCCTCGCGCCCGCCGGGGTCACCAGGATGCGGCTCGGCCGCAGCCTGCGGGCGGAGTCGCCGACGGGCGAGGTCAACTACGTCTCGAAGTACACCAACAAATCCGTCGTGGACGGCTCCGGCACCGTCGTGCCGTACCCCTACGGCGGTTTCAACATGCCCAACCAGGACGCCAACGGCGGCTGGACCGCCTCGGCGGTCGACATGGTGAAGTTCGCGATGGTCTTCGACGCCGCCGGTCCGGTCCTGAACGCCACCTCGATCGCGAAGCTGTTCGCGAAGCCGGAGACCGGCGTCAACTCCGGCGGATCCTGGTACGGCGGCGGCTGGTGGGTCCGGACCTCGGGCAGCGGCATCAACACCTGGCACTCGGGCTCGATGCCCGGCACGTTCACCTATCTGGCCCGGCTGAGCGGCGGGATCTCCTACTGCGCCACGTTCAACCGCCGCGAGGAGGAGGGGTCGCCCGACTTCGACGTGATCGACCCGCTCCTCAGCCAGACGGCGCGCGCGGTGACCTCCTGGCCGACGGCCGACCTCACCTCGAGGTATTTCTGAACCCGGGTCTCGAGGCCCTCCCGGAGCTCCCCGCGGTGAGAGACCCGGATCCCCTTTCCGGTCTCTCACCACGGAGGCTCTGCTCCGGTGCCGCATCGGTGAGAGGCCCCCTCTCACCTCGACCGGTCGTCCAGGGCATAGGAGAGGTAGCGGTCGGCGGAGCGGCGGACGGCCTCGGCGCCGTCGGTGTGCACGATCCGCTTCCACCAGCCGCCGTAGACGCGTTCGAAGGAGTACGGCTCCAGCAGCGACAGGGCGCGGCGGATCGTGCCGGGCCGCTCGGGGATGAGGTTGGGGTAGCTGTACATGAAGCCGACCCAGCGGCGGTCCTGGACCACCTGGAGGATGTCGCCGGAGAACAGGGCTCCCCGGCCCTCCTCGCCGTCGCGCCAGTGCATGACCTGGCCACCGTCGAAGTGGACGCCCGCGTTGATCAGCGTCAGCCCCTCGCGTATCTCGTGGGTGTCGCCCTCCCAGAACACGACGGAGTCGTCGGGGCGGCCAACCCAGTCGCGGTCGGCCGCGTGGATGTGGATCGGCGCGTCGAAGGCGTGCGCCCACTCCACCATCGAGCCGTAGAAGTGCGGATGGCTGATCGCGATGGCGTCGATCCCGCCGAGCTCGGTGACCTGCCTGACCAGCTCGTCGTCGAGGTGGGTGACCATGTCCCACAGCACGTTGCCGCCGGGCGTGCGGACCAGCAGCGCCCGCTGCCCGATGGCCGTGGCGGGGTCGGTGCCGACCCCGACCACCCCGGTGCCCTCCTCGGCGACCAGTGACCGGTGTCCGGTCGCGCGCAGCTCGTTCAGGGAGGTCCAGCGCTGCCCCTCCCAGCCGACGTACTGCCGCTCGTCCTCGCAGATCGGGCAGTTCTCCCGGGGGGCGGCGTACTGGACCCCGCAGGTGACGCAGATGGGCAGGTCGTTCACGAAGGCTCCTCGGGTCGCGGTTCGTCCTCACCATAGGATCGCCGCGCCCGCCGCGCCCGCCGGGGGTGGCGAGGGCCGTACGGACGGCGGGGCCGGTCGCGGACGTGGCCGGTCGGCGCGCCTGGGGGCCGCGATGAACGCCCATTTAATTTCCTATTCTTTGTAGTGATATATCGGGCGATACGCGGCCTTTCCAGCCTGCAAAAGAAATGTATCAGCCGTCTTGACGGCGCACGTTTGACGCAATAATAATCAACCGTAGGTGCCGCTGATCAGGGGAAACTCGATGCTCACGGAAATGGCATGAACCGTGGGCTTCCCCCCCTGCGTTCATTATTCATCGCTGGCAATACCGGCGGCGACAAGCCGTCGTCGAATTCAAATCGGCCGTCATTCTTCGCGGCCATCGGCGAGAAAGTGGTGTCACGGTGGTGGAACTCCTGCAACGCGACCTCATCGAGCGCAAGTACGACGTGTGCTTCGGACACGGCGACCAGAACGACGACGGCATCCTGGAGATGGCCGACTGCATCGCGCTCGGCGCGCGCGTCATCGCCTACCTCGAGGAGCCCTTCGACTCGCCCAAGGCCCTTGAGCTGCTCCGCAGCTTCGGCCAGTTCTGGCAGCATCTCACCGGCAAGCTCGACGCCGACCACGACGGCAAGATCACCCCGGAGGAGTTCAGGGAGGGCATGCGGCAGGCCTGGATCGACGATCCCAGCGGCTTCGAGACGGCGTTCCGGCCGGCCGCGCAGGCCCTGTGGAACCTCTGCGACAAGAACGACAACGGCACGGTCGGAGCGGAGGAGTTCGCCAGGTTCCACAAGGCGTTCGGCACGTCCGAGGAGAACAGCCGCATCTCCTTCGCGAGGCTCGACGTGAACGGAAACGGAAATCTCTCGGTCGACGAACTCGTCATCGCGTGGAAGGAGTTCTACACGAGCCTCGACCCCGATGCCCCGGGAAACTGGCTTTTCGGTGATATCTGGGAGAAGGACATCTGGGACGGCAACCGGGTGAAGCTCTGACCTGTTGACGGTTCTTTAACGGCCCTATGACGGTCCGTCCGGGTTTGACGAACCGTTGACGTCGAAAAGGCTCCTGGCGTGATTCTCCGGCCACGCCAGGAGCCTTTCGTCTCCGTCGGAACCCCCGGAAGGAAGGCTCGCGTGCCCACCATCCACGAACCGATAGCGGTGATCGGCCTGGGATGCCGGTTCGCCGCGGGGATCGACTCCCCGGCGGCTTTCTGGAGATTCCTGCTCGACGAGGGCGACGCGGTCGGCGAGGTTCCCTCCGGCCGGTGGGCGCGCTACGCGGACCGCGGCCCCGAGGACGCGGCGGTCCTCCGCCGGACCACGGCTCGCGGATGCTTCCTGGCCGACATATCAGGATTCGACAGCGAATTCTTCGGCATCTCGCCGCGTGAGGCGCGGTTGATGGACCCCCAGCAGCGCATCCTTCTCGAAGTCGCCTGGGAGGCGCTGGAGCACGCCGGCATCCCGCCCGCGGACCTCGCCGGATCCGACACGGGCGTCTTCGCCGGCGTCGCCGCCGACGACTACGGGCGCCGGCTGCTGGAGGACCTGCCGCGGATCGAGGCGTGGACGGGGGTCGGCGCCTCGCACTGCGGCGTCGCGAACCGCGTGTCCCACGCGCTCGATCTCCGCGGCCCGAGCGTGGCGCTGGACACGGCCTGCTCGTCCTCCCTGGTGGCGATCCACCAGGCGTGCCAGAGCCTCCGGCTCGGCGAGATCCCGCTCGCGCTCGCCGGTGGGGTCGTGGTGCTGGCCGGCCCCGGATACAGCGTGGTCCTGGACGCCGCGGGAGCGATCTCCCCCGACGGGCGCTCGAAGGCGTTCGACGCGCGGGCCGACGGGTACGGGCGGGGCGAGGGAGCCGGGGTCGTGGTCCTCAAGCGGCTCGGCGACGCCCGGCGCGACGGAGACCGGGTCCTCGCCGTGATCATCGGTGGCGCCGTGCACCAGGACGGCCGGACCGAGGGCATCATGGCTCCCAGCCGCGAGGCCCAGGAGCATCTCCTGCGCCGCGCCTACCGGAGCGCGGGCGTCGGCCCGGACACGGTCGACTACGTCGAGGCCCACGGGACGGGCACGCCGGTCGGCGACCCCGTCGAGGCGGGCGCGCTGGCCTCGGTGCTCGGCGCCGGCCGCACGACCGCGGGCCACTGCCTGGTCGGCGCGGTGAAGTCCAACATCGGGCACCTCGAGGCCGCCGCCGGGGTCGCGGGGTTCATCAAGGCGGTGCTCGCGATCGGGCACGGTGTCATCCCGGCCACCCCGATGCTGTCCGGGCCCAACCCGGCCATTCCATGGGGTGACAACGGCCTCAGGCTGGTCACCGCGACGACGCCGTGGCCCTCCACCGGCCGCCCCCGGCTCGCGGGAGTCGCCGGATACGGGTACGGCGGAACGATCGCGCACATCGTTCTCCAAGAGGACGTCCAAGACACCGTCCGAGGCACTGTCCAAGGCACCGTCCAGGACGCCGTCCCCGCAGCCCACGCCGTATTCCCGGAGACCCGCGACGTCCCGGAGACCCGTGACCGGACCCCCGAGCCGGTCCCGCGGTGCGCGCCGGTGCGGGTGTACCCGCTGTCGAGCGCGAACCCGGCCGCCGTGCGCCTGGCCGCC
This sequence comes from Streptosporangium sp. LJ11, assembly GCF_051918945.1. Taxonomy (NCBI): domain Bacteria; kingdom Bacillati; phylum Actinomycetota; class Actinomycetes; order Streptosporangiales; family Streptosporangiaceae; genus Streptosporangium; species Streptosporangium sp. LJ11. Next base: position 207,572 of record NZ_JBPXMB010000013.1, on the reverse strand, counting down.
GGACGGCTCGCCGACTGGCTCGACGCCCATGACCGGGCCGACCTGGCGTCCGTGGGCGGGACGCTGGCCCGCCACCGGTCCCACCTGACGGCCCGCTCGGCCGTGGTGGCCGCGGACCGGACGGAACTCGTCGACCGGTTGCGCTCCCTGGCCCGCGACACCCCCGGCACGCCCCGGGGCGTCGTCTCCGCCCGGGTGCCGCCGCGGGGGAGACGCGACCCGGTGTGGGTGTTCTCCGGCCACGGTGCCCAGTGGGCGGGCATGGGCCGGGACCTGCTCGCCGCGGAGCCCGTCTTCGCGGAGGTGATCGAACGGCTGGACCCGATCTACCAGGTGGAGATGGGCTTCTCCCCGGTCCTGGCGATCCGGGCGGGCGAGCTGGGCGGCACCGGGCGCGTCCAGTCGCTGCTGTACGCCGTCCAGGTGGGGCTCGCCGCGCTCTGGCGTTCCGCCGGTGTCCGGCCCTCGGCCGTGATCGGCCATTCGGTGGGGGAGATCGCCGCCGCCGTGGCCGCCGGCGTGCTCGACGTGGCGGACGGGGCCCGGCTGGTCTGCCGCCGTTCGCGGCTGCTGTCGCGGGTCACCGGACGCGGGGCGATGGCCATGGTCTCGCTGCCGTACGAGGAGGTGGCCCGCCGGGTGGCGGGCGCCGGCACGGTGTCGGCGGCCGTCGCCGCCTCGCCGTACTCCACGGTGGTGGCCGGTACGCCGGAGGCGCTGGAAGGGCTGACCGCGCGCTGGGCGCGCGAGGGCGTCGAGGTCCGGCGGGTCGATTCCGACGTCGCCTTCCACAGCCCGCAGATGGACCCGCTCCGCGCCGGCCTGCGCGCGGCGATCGCCGGCCTGCGCCCGGCCGGGCCCGCCGTCCCGCTCTACACGACCGCGCTGCCCGACCCCCGCGACCCGGCCGCGCGGGACGCCTCCTACTGGGAGACCAACCTGCGCGACCCGGTGCTCTTCGCGAACGCCGTCCTCGCCGCGGCCGAGGACGGCCACCGGACGTTCCTGGAGGTCTCCGCGCACCCGGTGGTGTGCCACTCGATCGTGGAGACGCTCGGGTCGGCGGGGATCCAGGACGCCGTCGTGGCGCACAGCCTCCGTCGTGGCGAGGACGGGCTCCGCGCCATGGCGGGCAACGTCGCCCTGCTGCACTGCCATGGCGTACCGGTGGACTGGACCGTGCTCCAGGGGGCGGGCGAGCTCGCCGACCTGCCGGCGAACGCCTGGCTGCACGTACCCCACTGGGCCGGGCACGAGCTTCCCGAGACGGCAGGGAGACCTCACGTCCCGGAGAGTCACACCCTGCTGGGGGCGCGAACGGCGGTGTTCGCCACCTCCCGGGCCGATGTGTGGCGGACGGTGCTGGACCGTTCCACCCGGCCGTTCCCCGGCGCCCATCCCGTGCGCGGTACGGAGATCGTGCCCGCGGCCGTGCTGCTGAACACCTTCCTCGAGGCGGCCACGGCGATCCGCGAGGCCGAGGGGGGCGGGCGGGGCGGGGCGGGCACCCTGCGGGAGGTGGAGATGCGGGTGCCCGTCACCACGGCCGTGTCGCGCGAGCTCCAGGTGGTTCACCAGGACGGGACGCTCAGGCTCTCCTCCCGCCTCGGCGCCGGCCGCCGGGAACGCCTTCCGGAACCCGGCGCGGACCACGGCCACCGGGATCCCGGCGAAGGGTGGCTCACCCACTGCGCCGCCCTGCTCGGCGACGGGCCCGAGGCGTCCGGCGACGTGGAGGCGGCCCGCTGGAGCGCCGGGCCGGGTGACGGGCCGGAGAACGGACCGGCCGGTGAACCGGCGGGCACGCCGGGCGACGGGTCGGGCGGGGGGCCGGATGACGAGGCCGTCGACACCGGCTGGGTGGTGGACACGCTCGCCGGGGCCGGTGTGGCGGCGATGGGCTTCCCCTGGCGGATCGAGGAACTGCGCCGTGGCCCGGGCACGCTGACGGCGCTGGTGGCGGCGGACCCGGAAGGCACCCTGCCCCGGCCGACCTGGGCGTCGATCCTGGACGCCGCGTTCTCGGCAGGAGGCGTCGCGGCCATCGCCCCGGCGGGCCGCGCCGAGCTGCGCATGCCGGTGCGAATCGCCGAGGCGACCCTGGTCACGGACCCGCCCGCGGAGCGGAGGGTGCTGGTCGGCGTGACCACCACCGGGCCGGACACGGTCGACATCCGCGTCGCCACCCTCGGCGGACGGACGGTGGCCGTCCTGCGCGAGGTGCGCTACACCACCCCTGAGCCCGAGCCGGACCCGGCGGCGGGAGCGAGGACGGACGACCTCCTGCACGAGGTGGTCTGGAAACCGCTGGCCCTGTCACCGGACGGCGCGCCCGGCGTGGCGCCACATCGGGTGGTGCTGGTCGGAACAGGCACGAGCACGGCGCCGGGTGACGGGGACGGCCTCGCGCACGCTCTCGGCGGGCTTCTCACGCAGCGGGGCATCCGGTTCGACACGGTCCCCGGACGTGACGGGCATGACGGGAGTGACGGACCCGCCGGGCTCGACGGGCTCCGTGAGCTGCTTCCCGGCCTGACGGAGGACGACGCGGTCGTCCTGCTGCCGCCCGCGCCGTCCGTGACGGACCCGATGGAGACCGGTCAGGACATCGCGGCGGCCGCGACCCGGCTGGCCGCGCGCCTGGCGGAGACCGCGCGGCTGCTGGGCGAGGCGGGCCGGGCCCGGCTGTGGTGCGTCACCTCCTCGGCCAGGGAGCCGGAGAGCGCGGCGGGACTGGCGCAGACGGCGCTGTGGGGACTGGCGCGGGTGGCCGCCACGGAGTACTCCGAGGTGTGGGGCGGTCTCGTCGACCTGCCGGGGAAACCGGGCGACGACGACCTCTCGGTCCTGGTCCGGCTGCTGGGGAGCCGGTGCAGGGAGGACGTCGTCGCCGTCGAGCACGGGGCCGCGAGCGGCGCCCGCCTGGTGCCCTACCGCCCCGAGGCGCGGGAGCGTGTCACGGGACGGCGGCCCGCACGGCCGGGTCCGCTCTGCCGGGCCGGGGCCACCTACCTGGTCACCGGGGGCCTGGGCGCCCTCGGCCTGCGCGTCGCGGGATGGCTGGCCGACCGGGGGGCCCGCAGGCTGCTCCTGCTGGGCCGTACCGCCCTTCCTCCCAGGAACCGGTGGGACGCCGCCTGCGAGCCGGTGACGCGGCACGCGATCGACGCGGTCAGGTCCCTGGAGGCGAGGGGCGTCACCGTGCGGACGGTCGCCGCGGACATAGCCGACACCGCCGGCCTCGCCCGGCTGGCCGACCCCGGCACGCTCGGCCTGCCACCGGTCCGCGGGGTGGTGCACGCGGCGGGCGTGGTCGACAACCGGCTGCTGCGCGCGTACGACGAGGAGGCGCTGCGGGCGGTGATGCGGCCCAAGGTGGCCGGGGCGCTCGCGCTCCACGAGGCGTTCCCGCCGGGGACGCTGGACTTCCTGGTGCTCTTCTCCTCCGCCGGGCAGCTTCTGGGCCTCCCGGGGCAGGCCTCGTACGCGGCGGCGAACGCCTTCCTGTCCGGCCTGGCCAGGCACCGGCGGGCCGGGGGAGACGACACGGTCCTCTCCCTCGCCTGGACGAGCTGGCGCGGCCTGGGCATGTCGGCCTCCTCGGCGGTCGTCGACGCGGAGCTGCGTGCCCGGGGCACGGCGGACATCACCCCGGCGGAGGCGCTCCTGGCGTGGGAGTCGCTGGTCGCGGGCGGGCCGTCCGGCAACGCCGAGCTGGCGGTGCTGCGGGTCCTGCCCGTCACCCCCGGCATCCTCCGGCCGCCGCTGCTGCGCGACCTGGCCGGCGACCCCGGCCCGCCTCCGGTCCCCGGCGCGGACGAGGGCCCCGACTGGCGGGACCTGTCCGGCGCCCCCCTCGCGGACCTGTTGCGGAACGAGGTGCGGCGGGCGGTCGCGGCCGCCCTGCGTACCGACCCCGAGGCGGTGGACGTGCGGCGCCCGCTCGCGGAGATCGGCGTCGACTCGCTGCTGGCGGTCATGTTGCGCCGGACGCTCTCCGAACGGCTGGGGATCAGCCTGCCGATGAGCCTGCTGTGGAACCGCCCCACGGTCTCCGACATCACCGACTATCTGGCCGAGCAGCGAAGGAGTGACCCATGACGGCGGACACCGAGGTACGCCTGTTCGCGGAGGATCCCGTCGGTTTCTTCGGGCCCTCGCGATGGCGGATGCACACGCTCGCCCCCGACCGGCTGGCCGCGCTGCAGCTCGCCGCGCTGCGGATGCGCTACGCCGAGCTCCGCGACCGGATCCCGGTGCTGCGCACCATCGCCGACGAGCAGCGCATCGGGGAGATCGGGACGCTGGACGACGCGGCGCCCCTGCTCTTCCCGCACACGGTCTACAAGTCGTATCCCGTCTCCCTGCTCCTGGACAACCGGTTCGACCAGCTGGCGACCTGGCTCGGCAGGCTCACCACCGTCGACCTCGGCGGCGTCGACTTCTCCGGCTGCGACTCGATCGACGCGTGGCTGGACCTCCTCGACGCCCGGACCGACCTGCGGCTGGCCCACTCATCCGGTACGTCGGGCACGATGTCGTTCGTCCCGCACACCCGCCAGGAGTACGCGGCCCTGTACCGCACGGTGCGCCTGGACGCGCTTCCCGACGGCGTGCCGTGGCGGGAACCCGTGGACGTGGTCTGGCCGGGATTCCGCACCGGGCGCGGCGGGATCGACCGGCACGCGGGCGCGATGGCGGAGCAGATGGCGGACACCCCCGACCGGTTCCACGCCCTGCACCCCGGCTCGCTCAGCGCCGACGTCATGTTCCTCGCCGGCCGGTTGCGCGCCGCGGCGGCCAGGGGCGAGGTCGACCGGCTGGAGATCCCGCCGGCGCTGAAGGCGCGCCGCGCGGAGTTCGAGGAGGCGCAGCGGGCCACCGGTGCCGGGATGGCGCGGTTCGTCGAGGAGCTGGCCGACACGCTCGGCGGGCGGCGCGTGGCCTCGCTCGGCCTGTGGAGCGTCCACCACGCCATGGCGACCGCCGGGCTGGTCCGGGGCATCGAGTCCGTCTTCGCGCCGGACTCGTTCGTCTTCTCCGGTGGGGGAGCGAAGGGCACGGCACTGCCGGCCGACTGGGCGGAGCCGGTCGGGCGTTTCTTCGGGGTGCCCCGGGTGCGGCTCTGCTACGCGATGACCGAGGTGATGGCGGTCAACCTGCTCTGCGACGCGGAGCGCTACCACGTCGAGCCCTGGGTGATCCTCTACGTCCTCGACCCGGAGACCGGGGATCCGCTGCCGCGCAGCGGGGTGCGGACGGGCCGGGCGGCCTTCCTCGACCTCATGGCCGACGTGCACTGGGGCGGGTTCGTCTCCGGTGACGAGGTCACGGTCGACTGGTCGGCGTGCCGGTGCGGGCGCACCACGCCGAGCCTGTCGGCCGCCATCGGCAGGTTCGGCGGCAACGGCGGCGACGACAAGATCACATGTGCCGCGACCCCCGAGGCGCTCACCGAGGCCCTCGAGTTCCTCAACGGGGCGCTGGCATGAGCGCGGGGCGGGAGGAGACCCTCGCCGGGAACGACGGGGCACGGCGGGAGACCCGGATCGGCGGCGACCGGGTACGGCGGGAGACCCGGATCGGAGACGAGCGGACACGAGGGGAGACGCCGGCCGGGAACGAGCGGGCACGGCGGGAGTCCGCGGGGGCCGACCTGACGATCCCGGCCTTCATCCGGGGCGAGACGGTCGACACCGGCCTGGTCCCCTTCACCGGCCGGGGATCGGAGGCGTCCTTCCTCGCCCCCGACCCGATGGGCCTGCTCGACCGGCTGCCGCTGGGCGACCCGGCGCGCATGCGGGACCTGAACGCGCTGCGCGTCGACGACATCGTCGGCTTCCTCGCCGAGCTCGGGCCGCGCCTCGCGCCGTCGCGCAACGCGTTGCTGAGGGAGGCCCTCGAACGGTCGGCCACGTGGTCGGACATGACCCCGCCGCTGCTCGCCGCGTCGTACGAGCAGCTTCCCGGCCTGTTCCGCCCGGACGCGGTGCGGGCGGTGGTGGAGCGGACCGTCGGGGCCGGGCACCTGGACGGGTGGCACGAGGTGCCCACCGCGGACGGGGGCCGCGCGGCGGTCCGCGCCCTCGGCGCGCGGACCGTGCACGTCATCGCCGGCAACAGCCCGATCATCGCCGCGCTCACCGTGATCCGCAACGCCGTCACCCGTGGCGACGCCATCGTCAAGACGCCGTCGAACGACCCGCTGACCGCGCTCGCGATCGCGCGGACCATGGCCGAGATGGCCCCCGACCACCCGCTCACCCGCCATCTCTCGGTCGTCTACTGGAAGGGCGGCTCCGAGGCGTTCGAGCGGCGGCTCTACCAGCCGGCCCACGTCGAGAAGATCGTGGCCTGGGGCGGGCTGGCCTCCATCCGGCACGTCACCGGCTACGTCAGGCCGGGCCTGGAGCTGATCTCCCTCGACCCGAAGCTGAGCGCCACCGTCATCGGCCCCGAGGCGTTCGCCGACGACGAGCGGATGGCCGAGACCGCCCGGCTCGCCGCGGTGGACGTCGGCGCGCTCAACCAGCTCGGCTGCTTCAACGCCCGCGTCGTCTACGCCGTCACCGACCCCGGCCGGGCCGCCCGCTGGGGCAAGTTGCTGTACGAGGAGATCCTCCGGCTCCCCGAGCAGGTCAGCACGGCGGCCAGGCGGTTCGACCCGGGGCTGCGCGCCGACCTGCTCGCGATCCGGGCGAGCGCCGACTGGTACGACGTGATCGGCGGGCGCCGCGACGAGGGCGCGGTCATCGTCTCGCGGCTGCCCGAGCCGGTGGAGTTCCACCCCTCGCTGTCGGGCCGGGTGGTCAACGTGGTGCCCGTCGACTCGGCCTGGGACGCGGTGCGCGGCATGAACGCCTACACGCAGACCGTGGGCGTCTATCCCGAGGCGCTCAAGCGGGAGCTGCGCGACGTCGTGCCGCTCTACGGCGCCCAGCGGCTCGTGTCCCTCGGCTACGCCACCCGGGTGCGGGCCGAGCTGCCGCAGGACGCCATCGAGCCGCTGCGCAGGATGGTCAAGTGGATCGTGGACGAGACCTACGACCCCGCCGACGTCCATCCCTTCGGCCACCTGCACCCCGGGGCTCCCGCGTGGGACGCCCGATCGATCCTCGACCAGGGGGAGCGGCCGTGAAGGCGGAGCGGGAAGAGGACGTCGTCGAGCAGCTGATCTCCGATTTCGACCACCACCATCCGCGCTTCGACCCGGACCTGGCCTGCCTGGTCCACCGCGGCATCCGCAGCCGGTCGCGGGTCGCCTTCTCCCGCGCGTACGGCGGCGTGTGGATCCTGTCGCACTACCGCGACGTGGAGGCGGCGCTGCGCGACCACGAGACCTTCAGCTCGGCCTCGGGGGTCTTCTTCCCCCGCGCCCCGGGCACGCCGCCCTTCGCGCCGCTGGAGTACGACCCGCCCCGGCAGACCGCGTTCCGCACCCTGATGAAACCCCCGTTCACCCCGGCGCGGTCGCGACAGCTCGAACCGGAACTGCGCCGCCTGGTCGCGGACCTGGTCGAGCCGATCGTCGCGCGGGGCTGCGGTGACCTCGTCGCCGAGCTCGCGGTGCCGCTGCCGCTCGCCGTGGTGTCGCTCGCGGTCGGCTTCACCGATGCGGCGCAGCGCCGCATCCGCGACCTGACCAGCAACACCTGGGCGCGCATGCCGAGCGACGAGAGCGCGGAGGGCTTCTGGCCGCAGTTCGCCGAGCTGTTCCAGGAGGAGATCCGCCGGGCCAGGGAACAACCGGGTGACGACTACCTGTCCACGCTGGTCCGCGAGACGATCGACGGCAGGCCCGTCACCGACGAGGAACTGCACGTCATGATGGTCGGCTTCGCCGTCGCCGGTCACGAGACCTCGATGAACGCCCTGTCGCACCTGCTGTGGCAGCTGGCCCGCGAACCCGGCCTGCAGGACCGGCTGCGCAAGCGGCCCGAGCTGATGCCCGCCGCCGTCGAGGAGACGCTGCGGCTCTGGACGCCGGTCGACCACGGCACCCGGCTCACCACCCGGGACGTCGAGGTCGGCGGCGTCGTCATTCCCCGGGGATCGCGGGTCATCCTGCTCGCCGGGGCCGCCAACCGCGACCCCGCCGAGTTTCCCGACCCGGAGCGGTTCCGGCTCGACCGGGGCCTCGCACGCCACCTCGGTTTCGGGACGGGCGTGCACTTCTGCATCGGCGCCCAGCTCGCGCGCACCGAGTTCCTCGTGGTCCTGCGCGAGCTGGCCCGCCATCCCGGCTACGAGCTCTTCGGCGAACCCCGGCGCTTCTACGAGAACGGCCGCCACATCTGCTTCGACCGGCTGCCCGTACGGTTCCGGACGCCGCTCGGCCGGCGCCGGTAGACCTGTCGTGCTCGGATGCTCAGGGCTCCTGGAGGTGACGGGCCATCACGTCGAGGAGGGCGGCCGTCCGAGTCACGAACACCACCGAGCAGGAGCCCGGCGGCGTCACAGCCGGACGCCGCCGGGCGGGCGTCGACCGGGCCGTAAGCCATGATGCGTCGCAGGGCGAGCCGGAGTCGGCCGATCACCTCATCCGCACCGATCACCGCTGGGAGAGGTCAGCGGCGGTAGACCTCCTGGCCGTCGACGAAGGTCATGGCGACCCTGGTGCGCCAGATGTCGGCGGCGGGTTCGGTGAACGGGTCGCGGTCCAGGACGACCAGGTCGGCGCGGTTGCCGGGGACGATGGTGCCCGCGTCGTCGTCGTGGTTGATCCGGGCCGAGCCCGCGGTGTAGGCCGTCAGCGCGGTGGCCAGGGTGAGACGCTGGCCGGGCAGGAAGGGGGTCTGCGCCGTCGGGTAGCCCGCGTGCACCGAGCCGCCGGGTTCGGTGCGGTTGACGGCCACGTGCATGCCCTGGATCGGGTCGGCGTCGGAGACCGGCCAGTCGCTGCCCGCGCAGAACAGGGTGCCGTTGCGCCGCAGGTCGGCGAACGGGTACTGCCAGGCGGAGCGCTCCTCGCCCAGGAAGGGGAGGGTGAGCTCGTCCATCTGGGCGTGGTGGGTGGCCCACAGCGGCTGCAGGTTGGCGGTCACGCCGAGCTCGGCGAAGCGCGGCACGTCGGACGGCTCGACGATCTGCAGGTGCGCGATGTGGTGCCGGTTGGCCGGGTCGGTCCCCTCGAGGCTGTCCAGCGCCTCGCGGACGGCCCGCTCGCCGATGGCGTGGAAGTGCACCTGGAAGCCGTGCCGGTCCAGCTCGGCGACGTACTCCCTCAGCAGCGCCGGGTCGACGTACGACAGGCCGGTGCCGCCGCAGCGGCAGTAGGGCTCGATCACCGCGGCGGTGAAGTTCTCGGTGATGCCGTCCTGCATGATCTTCACCGAGGTGGCGCGGAACCGCTCCAGGCCCTCGGCGGAGCGGCGCCGTTCCAGCAGCTCGGGGATCTGCTCGGCGCCGCGCGCCCGGTCCCACCACAGCGCGCCCACCACGCGGGCCCGCAGCGCGCCGGAGGCCGCCGCCGAGACGTACGTGGGCAGCTGGTCGTCGGAGCCCGCGTAGGAGCCGACGATGGCGTCCTGCCAGCCGGTGACGCCGAGGGAGAAAAGGTGGTCCTGGGCCTCCATCAGCGCGTCGTGCAGGTCCCTCGCCGTGGGGCGGGGGGTGAGCAGGCCGACCAGGTCCATCGCGCCCTCGTGCAGCACGCCGCTCGGCGTGCCGTCGGCGTCGCGCTCGATCCTGCCGTCGGCGGGGTCGGGGGTGTCGCGGGTGATCCCGGCCAGCTCCAGGGCCCGGCTGTTCACCCAGGCGGCGTGGTGGTCGCGCTGGATCAGGTAGACCGGCCGGTCGACGACGTCGAGCTGGGAGCGGTGCGGCAGGCCGCCGGGGAAGGCCGACATGTCCCAGCCGCCGCCGTCGATCCACTCGTGGCCGGGACGGGAGGCGGCATAGGCGGTGATCCGCTCCAGATACTCCGGCAGGCCGTAGACCGCGGACAGGTCGCACCTGGCCCGCTCCAGGCCCGCCTGCACCGGGTGGAGGTGCGCGTCGGTGAAGCCGGGGGTGAGCAGCCCGCCGTCCAGGTCGACGGTCTCGTGGCCGGGGGCGGCCAGTCGTACGACGTCGGACTCCGCGCCCACGGCGGCGACGCGGCCGTCCCGGACCAGCACCGCCTCGGCGAAGGCGTCGGCGGCGAGGAAGACCCGGCCGCCGCGGAAGAGGATGTCGTTCACTCGGTTCCCACTCGGGTGGCGGGCGGGCAGGTCATGGCTCTCCTCGGCGTCCGTGGTCTCAGCGTGCTCGGCGTTTTCAGCGTTTTCGGCGTGCTCGGCGTGCTCGGGGTACGGCGATGCTCTCAGTGTCCGGTGATGAGCCGGTTCAGCGTCCGGTGATGGAGTCGGCGACGCGGGCCAGCACCGAGGTGCGGCCGAGCCCCGCCTTCTCCCTGGCGTCGGCCCGGCGGTAGAGGTCGTACATGGCGTGCACGCCGAGCCACCGCAGCGGTTCCACCTCCCAGCCTCGCACCTTGCGGCCCACCCAGGGCAGGGACGCCAGCTCGGTGTCCTCGCGCAGGATCAGGTCGCGCAGGGTACGGCCGGCGAGGTTGGTCGTGGTCACCCCGTGTCCGGTGTAGCCACCCGCCCAGCCGATGCCGGTGGTGTGGTCGACGTGCACGGTGGCGCACCAGTCGCGGGGCACCCCGAGCACCCCGGACCAGGCGTGCGCCACCCGGGAGGCCCGGAGCGCGGGGAACATCCCGGTCAGCAGCTCCCAGAGCGCCTCGATCGTCCACTCGTGGGTGTGGCCCCGGTCGTCCACCCGGGATCCGTACAGGTAGGGCTTGCCGCGCCCGCCGAACGCGATCCTGCCGTCGGCGGTGCGCTGGGCGTACATGTAGTAGTGCGCCATGTCGCCGAGCAGCTCGTGTCCCGCCCAGCCGATCTCGTCCCACAGCGCGCCCAGCGGCTCGGTGACGATCATCGAGCTGTTCATCGGCAGCCACGTCCGGTGGTACTGCCTCAGCTCGGCGGTGAAGCCCTCGGTGGCGCGGATGACGTACTCGGCGCGGACGGTGCCGTACGGCGTGCGGGCCTCGCGCGGGGCGATCTCGGTGACCGGGGTGCGTTCGAGGATCTCCACCCCGAGGTTCCGCACGGTCTCGGCCAGGCCCCTGGCCAGCTTGGCGGGCTGGATCCTGGCGCAGTGCGGGCTCCAGATCGCGCTGACCGCGCCGTCCACCCGCAGGCGCTCCTCCCGCTCGGCGGGGTCGAGCAGCCGCACGTCCTCCTCGGTCCAGCCCCAGTGGCGCTCGTGGGCGAGCAACTGGTGCAGCCGCCGGTCCTGGGCGGTGTTGGTGGCGACCGTGGTGACGCCGCCCTTGACGATGTCGGCGTCGATCTTCTCGTCCTCGGCGACGGCGACGACCTCGTCGACGGTCTCGAACATCACCCGCTGCAGCCGCCTGGCCGCGTCCGCGCCGTGCGTCCTGGCGTAGCGCTCGGGGGTGCCGGCCAGCTCGCCGACCAGCCAGCCGCCGTTGCGCCCGGAGGCGCCGTACCCGGCGAACTCCTTCTCCAGTACGACGACCCGCAGACCGGGGCTCGCCTTCTTCAGGTAGTAGGCGGTCCACAGGCCCGTGTAGCCGGCGCCGACGATGGCCACGTCGGCGTCGAGGTCTCCGGCGAGGGGGGCACCGGGGGAGGGGATGCCGAGGGAGCGGTACCAGAAGGAGACGTCTCCGTTGACGAAGTCCCCAGCCAGGGGAACGCGCGTGCTCATGGCCTCATATCCTGCTATATCCGTCTATCTAGGTGTGCCTGTCAACGGAAACCGTTGCAGAAACGCCGTACTGCCGCGTAACAAGGATCTTCCTAGACGTAACGATGGGCTCACTCATGTGTAGCAGTCCCGTAACAGTGTCAGGAAAGGCTATCCCCCAACAGAGGGAGCATTCTGATGGGGTTTCTGAGGATTCGTACGACCGTTGACGAGCGACCGGGACGGCTCGCCTCGCTGGCCGCCGCGCTCGCCGCCAAGGGTGGCAACATCCTGGGTCTGAGCGTGCAGACCGACGTGGACGGCACGGTCGACGAGTTCGTCACGGACATCCCCGCCGGGGCCGAGGCGGTGCGCGAGGCGCTGGAGGCCGCCGGCGGGCGCCGGGTCCAGGTCGTCACCGCCACCGCCCACGAGCTGACCGACGAGCCCACCCGCGTCCTCCTGCTCGCCTCCCGGCTGCGCATGACGCCCTGGCGCCTGCCCGAGTTGCTGGGGGAGCTGCTGCGCGCCGACGACTCCCGCTGGGTCTACGGTTCGGAGATGAGCGATCTTCCGGACCCGACCCTGCTGACCGTGCCCGTGGCACCGCGCCGCGCGATCAGGATCCGCCGGGCCGAGCTGCCGTTCACCCTGACCGAGGCCGCCCGCGCGGCCTCCTTCGTCCGCCTGGCGCAGCCCCCCGTCGAGCAGTCCGGGACCGACCGCGAGATCACGCTCTCCGACGGCGTCGAGGTCAGTGTCCGCCCGCTCACCCGGCTCTACCGCGAGGCCGTACGCGACCTGCACGACCGCTGCTCGCCGGAGGCCCGCAGGTTCCGCTACTTCACCTCGATGCCGGTGCTGCCGCCGAAGGTCTTCGACCGGCTCTGCGACCGCAGCCGGGGCCACTCGATCGTCGCCGGACACGACGGCCAGGTCGTCGGTCTCGCCAACCTGATGTTCACCCCGGATCCCGGCATCGCGGAGATGGCGTTCCTGGTCGAGGACCGCTGGCAGGGCAGGGGGCTGGGGACGGCGCTGGCCGGGATGCTCGTCCGCCAGGCCCGCGACCTGGGCTTCGCCGAGGTCAGGGCGACCCTGCTGTCCGACAACGTGCGCATGCGCAGGCTCCTGGTCTCGCTCGGCGCGACCCTGAGCTACACCGAGGACCCCGGCGTGGTGGAGGCCAGGCTGGCCGTGGGCGTGATGGCGACGGCATCCCCGAGCTGACCCCATCGCGTGGCCTTCCCGTTTCGAGATCGCTCAGGGGTCCCGAAGCGGGGAGGCCGCACTCTTCCGACTCTTCCGCGTTCCCGCCTCAGGAGGCCTGCCCCTCCTGGGGCGGGGACTCCGGGGTGCGGGGCACGCCGGAGACGTCGTCATCGTCCCGGGGCGTACCGGCGTCGCCATCGTCTCCGCCGGTGGTGGTGGTGCCGTCGCGAGAGGCGCCGCCGGTGTCGCGGGAGGTCTCGATGGCGTCCAGCCTGCGCTCGATCCGGTCCAGGCTCTCCTGGATGCGCTCCAGCCTGGCGGAGAACGTCGCTCCCATGACGTGGAAGCCCTCCTCCGCCGTCACCGCGCGCTCGGGGTCGCGCCGCCCGAGCAGCGAGATCACCTGGGCGCGTACGGCCTCGAGGCGCGCGCCCTGCCCCGTCAGCACCTGGGCGGCCACGCCCTCGCCCTCGCGGATCAGCCCGAGCAGGATGTGCTCGGTGCCGATGTAGGTGTGGTGCAGGCCGAGCGCCTCGCGCAGGGACAGCTCGAGCACCTTCTTGGCGCGCTGGGTGAACGGGATGTGGCCGCCGGGGCTCTCGTCGCCCCTGCCGATGATCTCCTCCACGTCGTTCCTGACACGCTCGCCGCTGATGCCGGAGGCCCGCAGGGCGCGACCGGCGACGCCGTCCTGCTCGAGGACCAGTCCGAGCAGGATGTGCTCGGTGCCGATGTGGCCGTGGCGCAGTCGCCTGGCCTCCTCCTGTGCCAGGACCACGACACGGCGGGCACGGTCGGTGAAGCGCTCGAACACGGGAAGCCTCCGTGAGGGGTGTCGAGGTGCCTGCCCCCACTATGCGCCAGACGGCCGGTGAGCGGGAGGACATCTCCCCCGGCAATTCCCGGCCCCGTGTCGGGGAAAGCTTACATTTTAGGGTTAGATTTGAGGGAAATGGCTTTCGCGTCCGGGGGCGGCGTGCGTAGGGTCCCCGCATGACGATCGACGCCTTCATCGACGCCCTGCCCAAGGTCGAGCTCCACGTCCACCTGATCGGCTCCGCCTCGGTCCCCACCGTGCTGGAGCTCGCCCGCCGCCACCCCGACGGGGGCGTCCCCACGGACGAGGAGGAGCTGCGGGCCTTCTACAGGTTCACCGACTTCCCGCACTTCGCCCGGATCTACCAGGCGGTCAACGCCCTGGTCCGCGAGCCGGAGGACGTGGCGACCCTGGTGCTCGGGCTGGCCGCCGACCTCGCCCCGCAGAACGGCCGCCACGTCGAGCTGACCGTCACGCCGTACGCCCACCACGTCGTCGGCATGCCGATGCGGGAGGTCACCGAGGCGCTCGACCTGGCCGCCCGGCGCTCCCGCGAGGAGCACGGGGTGCGGATGGCGTACGTGTTCGACATCCCCGGTGAGTACGGAGCCGAGGCGGCCCGGGTCACCCTGGACCACGCGCTGCAGGAACCTCCCCAGGCATTGGTAGGTTTCGGACTGGCCGGAATCGAGCAGGAACGCCCGAAGTATCGTGACGTCTTCGCGGACGCCTTCCGCGCCGCCACCGCCGCCGGGCTGCGCAGCCTGCCGCACGCGGGGGAGATGACCGGCCCCGAGACCATCTGGGAGGCCCTCGACCTCCTGGGCGCCGAGCGGATCGGCCACGGCACCTCCTGCGTGGACGACCCTCGCCTCGTCGCCCACCTTCGCGAGACCCAGATCCCCCTGGAGGTCTGCCCCACCTCCAACGTCTGCACCGGCCAGGTCGCCCGCGTCGAGGAGCACCCGCTGCCCCGCATGATCGAGGAGGGCCTGTTCGTCACCCTCAACAGCGACGACCCGCCCATGTTCGCCACCACCCTGAGCCGCGAGTATCGCGTCGCCGCCGACAAACTGGGCCTGGACCGCGAGACCCTCACCACCCTGGCCCGCAACGCCGTCGAGGCCTCGTCGATGGACCGGGCGGACAAGAAGGAGCTCCACGCCGAGATCGACACCGTCGCCGCCCAGCACTCAGGGACGGCGCTCTGACAGCCCACGGGCGGCGACGGCGAGAGCCGGGGTCAGGGGGAGGAGATCCGGCTCAGGCTCGAAGGGATCTTGGAGGCCGCGGCCCTGTCCAGCAGGAAGAGGGTGCGCTGACGACCCCGGGCACCGGCGGCCGGGACCTGCATGGTTCCCGAGTCCGACAGCGCCAGCCGTACCGCTCCCGCCTTCTCCTCGCCGGCGGCGATCACCCACACCTCGCGGGAGCCCTGGATGACCGGCAGCGTCAGCGAGACGCGGATGGGCGGAGGCTTGGGCGAGCCGTGCACCGCCACCACCGGGCGGGTGTCGTACAGGGCGGGCATACCGGGGAACAGCGAGGCGACGTGGCCGTCCGGGCCCATGCCCAGCATCATGAGGTCGAACGACGGGGCCGGGCCGTGGTCCTCGGGGCGCGCCGCCCGACGCAGCTCCTCGGCGTACGCCTCGGCCGACTCCTCGGCGGTCATGCCGGAGTCGGGGCCGCGCATCACGTGGACCCGCTCGGGGTCGAGGTCGAGGTGGTCGAGCAGGGCCTTGCGGGCGCCGGTCTCGTTGCGCTCGGCGTCGCCGCTCGGCAGGAAACGCTCGTCACCCCACCAGATGTCCACCTTGCGCCAGTCGACGGCGTCCCTGGCGGGGGAGGCGGCGATCTCGGCGAGGGTGGCGATGCCGACGGTCCCGCCGGTCAGGACCAGATGGGCCGAGCCCTTGGCCGACTGGGCGTCGACGGCTCGGACGATCACCCGGGCGGCGACGGCCTTGGCGAGCACGTCGGCGTCGCGGTGGGTGATCACGGTGGGAACGCTCACGGGACTTCTCTTTCGAAAGGAGGTGCCCCGCGGCCGTGGCCGCGGGGCACTCGCGGCTCAGGACTTCTTGGTCTGGGCGAGTCGCTTGATCGCGGCCGCGTAGATCTCGTCGGGGTCCAGCCGCCGCAGCTCCTCGGCGAGCAGCTCCGACGTCGGGCGCCGGGTCAGGGCGACCCTGCGGTCCGGCTGGCCGGGACGCGACAGCGTGGCCATGCGGCCGTCGCTCCGGACGACGGTGATGTCACCCTCGGCCGAGACCAGCTTGACCGCGGTCAGGCCGGGCCCGGGGGACTCGGAGACCTTCACGGAGGCGCCGAGGCGGTCGCCGAGCCAGGCCGCCAGCAGCAGGGCGCTGGCATGACCGGACACGGCCTCCACGGTGCCCCGCTTGACCTTGCCCACCGGCTGGTCGAACGCGGCGGCCAGCAGGCTCCGCCACGTCGTCAGCCGGGTCCAGGCCAGGTCGGTGTCGCCGGGCACGTAACCACGGGCCCGGCCGGTGATCGCCTGGACCGAGTCGGCCGCCGACCGCGCGTCGATGATGCGGCGCTGGGCCAGCATGCCGATCGGGTCCTTGGAAGGAACCTCGGGACAGTCGCTGGGCCACCAGGCCACCACCGGGGTGTCGGTGAGCAGCAGCGGGCTGACCACCGAGTCGGCGTGCCTGGTCAGCTCCCCGTACAGGCGGAGCAGGATCACCTCGCCCGGGGTCGACTCACCGAACCGGATCTCGGCGTCGAGCCGGTTGGGCTCCTCCGAGTCGCGGGGGATGACGACCAGTATCCGGGAGGGGTGTTCCCTGGCCGCCTCGGTCGCCGCCCGGACCGCGTCGTACTGGTCGCTCTCGCCGCAGACCACCACCAGGGTCAGCACCATGCCGACCGCCGGGGTGCCCATCTGGTGACGCAGGTGGGTGAGCTGCGAGGAGATCTTCGAGGCGTTCGTGCCGCTGAGCATGAAACTGGTCATCTACAGCCGCCTCCAGGCACGCCCGTCACGGGCCATCATCTCGTCGGCCGAGGCCGGCCCCCACGTGCCCGCGGGATACTCCTCCGGCGGGCCCTGGGTGCTCCAGAACTCCTCGATCGGGTCGAGGATCATCCATGACAGCTCGACCTCGCGCTGGTGCGGGAAGAGCGGCGGGTCGCCGATCAGCACGTCCAGCAGCAGCCGCTCGTAGGCCTCGGGGGAGGACTCCATGAACGACTCGCCGTAGGCGAAGTCCATCGAGACGTCCCTGACCTCCATCGCGGTGCCGGGCACCTTGGAGCCGAACCGCACCGTGATGCCCTCGTCCGGCTGCACCCGGATGACCAGGGCGTTCTGCCCCAGGATCTCGGTGTCGTCCTTGCTGAACGGCAGGTGCGGCGCCCGCTGGAACACCACGGCCACCTCGGTGACCCGGCGGCCGAGCCGCTTGCCGGTGCGCAGGTAGAACGGCACCCCGGCCCAGCGCCGGTTGGCGATCTCCACCTTGATGGCGGCGTACGTCTCGGTGATCGAGTCGGGCGGGATGCCCTCCTCCTGGGTGTAGCCGATGACCGGCTCGCCGCCCTGCCAGCCGGACCCGTAGCGGCCGCGCGCGGTGGCCAGCGACAGGTCCGACGGCAGCCGCAGCGCCTTGAGGACCTTCTCCTTCTCCCTGCGCAGCGAGTCGGCCCCGAACGACGTCGGGTCCTCCATGCCGACCAGGGCCAGCAGCTGCAGCAGGTGGTTCTGGATCACGTCGCGGGCCGCGCCGATGCCGTCGTAGTAACCCGCCCGGCCGCCGATGCCGATGTCCTCGGCCATCGTGATCTGCACGTGGTCGACGTAACTGCGGTTCCAGATCGGTTCGAACAGGTTGTTGGCGAACCGCAGCGCCAGGATGTTCTGGACCGTCTCCTTGCCCAGGTAGTGGTCGATGCGGAACACCGAGCTCTCCGGGAAGACCGCGCTGGTGATCGCGTTGAGCTCCTGGGCGCTCTGCAGGTCGTGCCCGAAGGGCTTCTCGATCACCACCCGGCGCCAGGATCCGGCGGGGCCGTCGGCCAGGCCGGTCCGCTTCAGCTGCTGGACCACGACCGGGAAGAACTTCGGCGGCACCGACAGGTAGAAGCCGTAGTTGCCGCCGGTGCCCCGGGTCTGGTCGATCTCCTTGAGCATCATCGACAGCGCGTCGAACGCGCCGTCGTCGGTGAACTCGCCCCGGCAGAAGAAGATGCCCTCCGACAGCTGCTTCCAGACCTCCTCGCGGAACGGCGTCCGCGCGTGCTCCTTGACGGCGTCGTGCGCCAGCTGCGCGAAGTCCTGGTCCTTCCAGTCGCGGCGGGCGAAGCCGACCAGGGAGAAGCCGGGGGGCAGCAGCCCGCGGTTCGCCAGGTCGTAGATCGCCGGCAGCAGCTTCTTGCGCGCCAGGTCGCCGGTCACGCCGAACAGCACCAGCACGCACGGCCCCGCCACGCGCGGCAGGCGCTTGTCGCGCGGGTCGCGCAGCGGGTTGGCGTCGACCAGTGCCTCGGTGATGCCGACGGTCGCGGCGGCGGTGGCCGTGGTGGCCGTGGGCGTCACCTCCGGCGTGCCCGCCGTCGAGGCGTCCGGCGTGCCGGCGCCGGCGTCCGTCGTGCCCACGACGGCTTCCGTCGTGACGTTCTCCTCGGCGTGCCCGGTCTCCCCGGCACTCGTTCGGGAGTTCCCCTTGCTCATGCGAACCTCCAGCGGCCCATCAGACCTCCCGCGCGGCGGCGAGCAGCCGCGCGACTCCGGTGGCGCGGTCGGTCAGGTGCAGCCGTACGGTGGGACGCCCGCGGCTGGCCAGCGCGCCCTGGTCGCCCAGTGCCTGGGCGAGCTGGAGGCGGCCCAGCGTGTAGGGCTTGCCGGGGACCTCGAGGTCGTTCTCGACGGCCCCGGTGATCTGCAGGAACACCCCGTTCTGCGGACCGCCCTTGTGGTACTGGCCGGTGGAGTGCAGGAAACGAGGGCCCCAGCCGAAGGTGACCGGGCGTTCGGTGCGGATCGCGAGCATCCCGCGCAACGTGGCCGGGTCGGCCCCGCTCCACACGTCCGTCATCTCCTCGAACGAGGCGCCGTCGGGATACGGGGCGTCGAAGGCCGCCTCACGGTCGAGGTAGGCCATCACCGCGAGGTAACCGCGGTCGGGGATCGACTCCAGCAGCCGGGTGAGCACGTCCGACAGGTCCTTGACGTCCTCGGAGCCGGGGAACTCGCCGTACACCTCCACCGGGCCGTCGACCAGGAGCGGCGTGCCGACCGGCAGCTCGGCCCGGTCCAGCAGCTTGGCGGTGTTCTCCTTGGACTCGGCCACGTTCGGCTGATTGAACGGGTCGATGCCGAGGACGCGGCCCGCGACGGCCGTGGCGTACTCCCAGACGAGGAACTGCGCGCCCAGCGGGCCGACGACGGTCACGGCGGCGTCGGTGTCGATCCCGGCGAGCAGCTCGTCGTCGGCGTCACCCGGGTCGGCGCCCACGACGGGCAGGATGCCCTTGCCGGACTTGCCGGTGGACTCGGCGACCAGCTGCTCGATCCAGTCGGGCAGGCCGTTGATCTCCGACAGGCTGTCCTCGATCACGAGCTTGTCGCGACCGGCCGCCGCGGCGGCGCCCAGGGCGGCGCCGAGGTCGAGGCCGGGGTTGCCCTCGGTCCGCGACAGCAGCGGCGCCACCTCGGCCGCGTCGTCGAGCAGCCGCTCGACGTCGGCGCCCGCCAGCGCGCTGGGCACCAGGCCGAACGCGGTCAGGGCGCTGTAGCGGCCGCCCACGTTCGGGTCGGCCAGGATCACCTGGTAGCCCGCCTCGCGGGCGCTCAGCTCCAGGGGCGAGCCGGGGTCGGTGACGACGACGATCCTGCTCGCCGGGTCGATCCCCGCGTCGCGGAAGGCCTTCTCGTAGATCCGCCGGTGGCTGTCGGTCTCGACCGTGCCGCCGCTCTTGCTGGCGACGACCAGGATCGTGCTCTCCAGCCGGTCCTCCAGCGCGCGGCGCACCTGGCCGGGGTCGGTGGTGTCGAGCACGGTCAGGGGCACGTCGGCGGAGGCGGTGATGACCTCGGGGGCGAGGGAGGAGCCGCCCATGCCCGCCAGGACCACGTGGTCCAGGCCCTCGGCACGGGCCCGCTCCACCAGCGCGCCGATCTCGGGAAGCAGCTGCCTGCTCGTCGCCGGGAGGTTGAGCCAGCCGAGGCGGACGGCCGCCTCGGCCTGGGCCTCCTGGCCCCACAGCGTGGCGTCGCCGGAGGCCAGGGCCTGGGGAACCCCCTCGGAGACGAGCTGCCCGGCGGTCTCCCCGGCCTGCTCGGTGAGGTCGTCGTCGCCGAACGTTACGGACACTGACATATGTTCCTCACGCCTTCTTCAGCTCGGAGGAGACGGTCTCCAGCAGCTCTTTCCAGGAGGCCTCGAACTTGTCCAGGCCGTCCTCCTCCAGGAACCGCACGACGTCGTCGTAGTCGATGCCGGCCTCCTTGAGCGCGGCCATGGTGTTCCAGGCCTCCTCGTAGGAGGAGCGGACCGTGTCACCGGTGATGCCGCCGTGGTCGGCCGTCGCGTCGAGGGTCTTCTCCGGCATCGTGTTGACCGTGCCGGAGGTGACCAGCTGGTCGACGTAGAGGGTGTCGGGGTAGTCGGGGTTCTTCGTGCCGGTGGAGGCCCACAGCGGGCGCTGCGGACGGGCGCCGGCCGCGGCCAGCGCCTGCCAGCGCGAGGACTCGACGACCTCCTCGAAGGCGGCGAAGGCCAGGCGGGCGTTGGCGACGGCGGCCTTGCCCCTCAGCGCGAGGGCCTCGGGAGTGCCGATCTTGTCCAGGCGCTTGTCGATCTCGCCGTCCACCCGGCTGACGAAGAACGAGGCCACGGACTCGATGTTCGCCAGGTCCAGGCCGTTGACCTTCGCCTGCTCCAGGCCGGTCAGCCAGGCGTCCATCACGGCGCGGTAGCGCTCCAGGGAGAAGATCAGCGTGACGTTGACGCTGATGCCCTCGGAGATCGCCTGGGTGATCGCGGGCAGGCCCTCGACGGTGGCGGGGATCTTGATGAACAGGTTGGGCCGGTCGACCAGCCACCACAGCGCGCGCGCCTCGGCGACGGTCTTGTCGGTCTCCCTGGACAGGCGAGGGTCGACCTCGATCGACACCCGGCCGTCCACCTGGCCGGTGGCGTCGTAGACCGGCCTCAGCACGTCGGCGGCCCAGCGGATGTCGTACGTGGTGATGGCCCGCACGGCCTCCTCGACGTCGACGCCGCGGATCTTCAGGTCGTGCAGCTGGCCGTCGTAGGCGTCGCCCTTGCTCAGCGCCGACGCGAAGATCGTCGGGTTGGAGGTGACGCCGACCACGTGCTTGTCGCGGATCAGGGACTGCAGGTTGCCCGTACGCAGGCGCTCGCGGCTGATGTCGTCCAGCCAGATGGAGACGCCCTGCTCGGAGAGCTTCTTCAGGATCTCACTCATGATCAGTTTCCCGTCGTCTCGCCCTTGTCGGCTCCGGTCTTGGCGAGGCTCGCCTTGGCGGCGGCGGCCACGCGCTCGGCGGTCAGGCCGAACTGTTCGTAGAGGGTCTTGTAGGGGGCCGAGGCACCGAAGTGCTCCAGGCCGACCACCACGCCCTCGTCTCCCACGAACTCCCGCCAGCCCAGCGAGATTCCCGCCTCCACCGCCACGCGGGCGCGCACCGAGGAGGGCAGCACCGTCTGCCGGTAGGCCGCGTCCTGGGCCTGGAACCACTCCACGCACGGCATCGACACGACCCGGGTGGCGATGCCCTGCGCCTCCAGGATCTCGCGGGCACCGAGGGCGATCTCGACCTCGGAGCCGGTACCGATCAGGACCACCGAGGGCTGCCCGTCGGAGGCGTCCCGCAGGACGTAACCGCCGCGGGCGACCTTCTCCGCGTCGCCGGTGCCCTCGAAGACCGGCAGGTTCTGGCGGGTCAGCGCCAGCGCGGCCGGGCGGTCGTTGTGCTCGAGCACGACCTGCCAGGCGGCGGCCGTCTCGTTGGCGTCGGCCGGGCGGACCACGTCGAGGCCGGGGATGGCGCGCAGCGACCACAGGTGCTCGACGGGCTGGTGCGTCGGGCCGTCCTCGCCCAGGCCGATGGAGTCGTGCGTCCACACGTAGGTGACCGGCAGCCTCATCAGCGCCGCCAGCCGCACGGCCGGGCGCATGTAGTCGCTGAACACCAGGAACGTGCCGCCGTACGGGCGGGTGCCGCCGTGCAGCGCGATGCCGTTGAGGATCGCCCCCATGCCGTGCTCGCGGATGCCGAAGTGCAGCGTGCGGCCGTAGGGGCCGCCGGGGAACTCCTTGGTCTGGAACTCCTCGGGAATGAAGGACGGCTCGCCCTTCATCGTGGTGTTGTTGGACTCGGCCAGGTCGGCCGAGCCGCCCCACAGCTCGGGCAGCACCGGCGCGAGGGCGCTGAGCACCTCGCCGGAGGCCTTGCGGGTGGCGACGGAGGAGCCGATCTCGAAGGACGGCAGCGCCTCGGTCCAGTCCGCCGGGAGCTTTCGCGCGGAGATGCGGTCGAACTCGGCGGCGCGCTCGGGATTGGCCTCGCGCCAGCTCTCGTAGAGCTTGTCCCACTCGGCGCGCACGGCCCGGCCGCGCTTGACGACCTCACGGGAGTGCTCCAGGACCTCGGCGGGGACGTCGAAGCTCTTCTCGACGTCGAAGCCCATGATCTTCTTGGTCGCGGCGACCTCGTCGGCGCCCAGCGCCGAGCCGTGGATCTTGCCGGTGTTCTGCTTGTTGGGGGCGGGCCAGCCGATGATCGTGCGCAGCCGGATGAACGACGGCCTGCCGGTCTCGGCGCGAGCGGCCTCCAGCGCCTGGTGCAGCGCCTCGACGTCCTCGACGTAGTCGCCCGTCCGGGTCCAGTCGACGGTCTGGGTGTGCCAGCCGTACGCCTCGTAGCGCGCGACGACGTCCTCGCTCAGCGCGATCTGGGTGTCGTCCTCGATCGAGATGTGGTTGCTGTCGAAGACGACGGTGAGGTTGCCCAGCCGCTGGTGGGCCGCGAGGGCGCTCACCTCGTGGCTGATGCCCTCCTCGATGTCGCCCTCGGAGGCGATGCACCAGATGTTGTGGTCGAACGGGCTCGCGCCCGGGGCGGCGTCCGGGTCGAACAGGCCGCGCTCGCGGCGGGCGGCCATCGCCATGCCGACCGCGTTGCCGATTCCTTGGCCGAGCGGGCCGGTGGTGGTCTCGACGCCGACGGTGTGGCCGTGCTCGGGGTGGGCCGGGGTCAGGCTCTCCCACTGGCGCAGCCCCTTGAGGTCGTCCAGGCTGAGGCCGTACCCCGACAGGAAGAGCTGGATGTAGAGGGTCAGGCTGCTGTGACCCGCGGAAAGGACGAACCGGTCACGGCCCGCCCACGAGGGATCTGACGGGTCGTGCCGCATCACCTGCTGGAACAGCAGGTACGCAGCCGGCGCCAGGCTCATCGCGGTGCCGGGGTGACCCGATCCCGCCTTCTCTACCGCGTCCATGGCCAGGGCCCGTACGACGTCGACCGCGCGGCGGTCCAGGTCGCTCCATTCGAGGGCTGGCACGAGTTCACTGCTCAAGTGCTCGATCTCCGGATCTAATCGTCTGATTGGCGGCGCCGGTCTGGTATTTCCCGCCCACACCGGACCCTAACGGTTTCGACCTGGCCACCGTGGCGCAGGCCTACCCGGGGCGGGTCCGCGGGATCCGCAGGCGGCGCGCCTCCCGGATGGGAGCCCCCTCGCGCCGCTTCCGCACCCCGTGCCGGGACCGGCCCCCCCTGCAACTACAGTGAGTCCTCAAGGCTGGCTGGTGCCCGCATTCACGGATCCGCTCTAATCAGAGGTTACGCGTTGACCCCGCACGTGCTGGAAGCGCCTTAGATGGTGCTCACCGACAAGCAATCGACGGCCCCGCCCGAGGGGGGCACGACGGTCCCCGAGGCCGCGCCGCGCTCCTTCGGCGACGTCGTGAAGGCGTACGTCGCCCTCACGAAGCCGCGGATCATCGAGCTGCTGCTGATCACGACGCTGCCGGTGATGTTCCTGGCGGCCAAAGGCCTGCCGCCGCTGTGGATCGCCGTCAACACGCTGGTGTTCGGCACCCTGTCGGCCGGCAGCGCGAACGCGCTGAACTGCTACATCGACCGTGACATCGACGCGGCCATGCGCCGCACCCGGCGCCGCCCGCTCGCCCGCGACCTGGTGCCGCCGACGAACGCGCTGATCTTCGGGATCATCCTCGGTGTGTTGTCCACTCTTGGACTCGGCTTGACGGTGAATTGGCTCGCCGCGGGCCTGTCGCTGGGCGCGAACCTGTTCTACGTGCTCGTCTACTCGATGATCCTCAAGCGGCGGACCTCGCAGAACGTGGTGTGGGGCGGCATCGCCGGCTGCATGCCGGTGCTGATCGGCTGGGCGGGCGTCACCGGCAGCCTCGACTGGGCCCCCGTGGTGCTCTTCGGCGTGGTGTTCTTCTGGACGCCCCCGCACACCTGGACCCTCGCGATGCGCTACAAGGAGGACTACGCGGCGGCGAAGGTCCCGATGCTTCCTGTGGTGGCCACCGAGCGCCGCGTGGTGCTGGAGAGCATCGTCTACACCTGGGCCACGGTGTTCTGCTCGCTGCTGCTGTGGCCGATCGCCGGGACCACGCTCCTCTACCCCGCCGTGGCCGCCGTCCTGGGCGCGGCCTGCCTGTGGGAGGTCCACCGCCTCCTCGGCCGGGTCAACGCGGGCAAGACCGGTGTCGACCTGCGCCCGATGCGCTTCTTCCACTGGTCCAACGCCTACCTGGCGCTGCTGTTCCTGGCCGTCGCCATCGACTCGATGTTCGTCTGATGTCCGCCTGACGCTCATCCGACATCCGTCTGAGTCATCTCACACGTACGTTCTCCTCCGGTGCGCCCGTTTCCGCGCCCCGGCCACGGGGGAGACGTCTCCCGGGGGGAAGACGTTTTCTTGACCGGCCCGGGGCGGGCCTGGTCGTGGGGAGGGTGATTCGTGGTCTTCGGGAAACCCTGGGAGCCGGATTCCGGCTCCGGCCGCGGGGGCGGCCCATCACTCGGTACGCTCCCGGGATTCGCGGCGGTCGGACGGTTTCGCCGGATTCGCGGGGTTCGCAGGGTCGTCGGCGGGGCGTGCCCGTGCTCCGACGGCAGGAAGCGGTCCGGTATCGGCGCGGGGTTCGTCAACCTTCGGGCGGTAATCTCCCGGTTTGAGCCGTGGGGCGAGCGCCAGCGGTTACGGTGGCCACATGGCCGGCCATGACCCCCGCTGGGTGCTCAGGGACCGTCCGTCGGTCACGCTGATCGTCGGGCTCGTCCTGGCGGGACTGTGCGCCCTGGTGTCGTTCTCCTTCGACGTGCTGAACGGCGACCCGGTCTACTTCTTCATCGCCCTGGGCCTCGCGCTGGCACCCGTCCCGGTGCTGCTGGCCGCGGTGCTGGCGCTCGACCGCATCGAGCCCGAGCCGCGCGCCAACCTGCTCTTCGCGTTCGCCTGGGGCGCGGGCGTGGCGGTCCTGGTCGCCGGGGTGATCAACTCCTTCAACCTGATCTACGTCGAGAACACCGTCCGGCTGGGCTACGACTACGCGCGCAACCTCACCGCCACGTTCGGCGCCCCGGTGGTCGAGGAGACGATGAAGGGCCTGGTCCTGCTGGGCCTGCTCAGGTTCAAACGCGCCGAGCTGGACGGGCCCACCGACGGCATCATCTACGCCAGCATGGTCGGCCTCGGCTTCGCCATGAGCGAGAACGTCAGCTACTACGTGGCCGCGCTCGACGAGCTGGGCGCGCAGGGCCTGGCGGTGACCGTCGTGCTGCGCGGGATCCTCTCGCCGTTCGCGCACCCGCTGTTCACCTCCATGATCGGTGTCGCGGTGGCCTACGCGGCGCAGCGCCGGGGACCGGGGCGGATCTTCGTCATCGCCGCCGGGTGGATCGGCGCGATGCTGCTGCACGGCATCTGGAACGGCTTCGCCTCCTACGTCGGCATCGGCGGCCTGGCCATCGCCTACCTGCTGCTGATGGCCGTGCTGTTCGCGCTGATCTGGATCATCTTCCGCGACCGCAAGCGCATCATCGGGCTCATCCAGACCTACCTGCCCGCCTACTGGGCGACGGGGCTGGTCTCCTCGGGCGACGTGGCGATGCTCTCCTCCCTGCCCAGCCGCCGCCAGGCCCGGCAGTGGGCCAGGAACCACGGGGGCAGGACGGCCCTGCGGGCGATGAGCGACTACCAGCTCGCGGCCACCGAGCTCGGCCTGCTCCACGAGCGGGCCAGGGGCCACGTGATCGACGAGCGCACGTTCAACGAGGAGCAGCGGGCGCTGCTGGAGTGCATGGCCGGTGCCCGCGCCCGGTTTCCCGCGTCGCCCGCGGCCGGGAGCGCCACTGCGGGCCACACCTCCGGCGGCCCCGGCGGCGCGGGCGCTTCCCCCCATCCGCAGGGCGGCTCCGCCGGTCACCCCGGTCCCGGTCACCCGCCGCAGGGCGGGGCGTTCCGCCTGTAGGGCGTCCTGCCCGGGGTTCACCCCCGCCGGAGCGCGGTCTCCAGGGTGGTCTCGCGTGGCCCGGGGAAAACGGGGGGCGAGTCGAGGAGCACGGAGTCGACGAGACCTTTCGCCGAGGCGAGGAACTCACGGGCGGCGAGGCCGTAGGTGGACACCCACCGCTTGGACGAGTCGTCGCCCACGCCGAAGGTGTCCAGGCCCGCCGTGCGGCACAGGGTGACCGCCCTGGGCAGATGGAACACCTGGGTGACCACGGTGATCTTGGTGGCGCCGAACACGGTACGGGCCCGCACGCACGAGTCCCAGGTGTCGAAGCCCGCGTAGTCCAGGACCAGCGCCCCGGCCGGTACGCCGCTCGCCAGCAGGTAGTCGCGCATCACGGTCGGCTCGTCGTACTCCCTGCGGCTGTTGTCCCCGGAGAGCAGGATCGCCTCGACCCTGCCCGCCCGGTAGAGCTGCGCGGAGATGTCCAGGCGTCTGGCCAGCATCGGGGAGGGGACGCCCCCGACGACGCCCGCCCCCAGCACCAGCGCCACCGGGGCCTCGGGAACCCCGGCCACCCAGCCGGGGGAGGAGTCGGCGACCGCTCGGTGGCCGGAGCTGGACAGCCAGGCCCAGGTGATCGGGGCGACGGCCAGGACGCTCAGCAGCACGACGCCCTGGTAGCAACGCCGCATGATCGTGCGTGACGACGACATCCGATCATTGTCCTGCCGTACCGGGACCACGTCGAGTGCGGACGGCTTCCGGAGGCGTGCGGACGGCGTCCGGGCGGTGCGCGGACGGGGGTTCAGACGCGGACGGTGTCGCGTTCGCCGGTGACCGCCTCCGGGACGTCGCGCGGCCCGCGCGGGCCGGTCGCGAACAGCACCCGCAGCGCGCAGAGCCAGACCAGGGTCGCGCCGAGCACGTGCAGGTTGACCAGGGCCGCGGGCACGCCCAGGAAGTACTGGACGTATCCGACGACCCCCTGCGCCGCCTCCACGCCCAGCAACGTCCACGAGGCCCGCCGGGCGTACCCGGGCGCGTCGGTGATGTGCAGCGCGAACGCCAGCGCGAAGGTGAGGCCGACCACCACGTAGGCGACGTCGGCGTGGATCCTCGCCACGGTCTCGATGTCGAAGCCGAACCGGGAGGCCATCTCGTCCCCGGAGTGCGGCCCGGTGCCGGTCACCACCACGCCCACGACGAGCAGGACGAACACGGCGGCGACGAGCGCGAAGGCGAGCGTGCGGACGTGGCGGTGGACCGGCTGCCGGGACACGCTCTCGCTCCGGCCCTGACCGGCACGGGCGTACAGCGCGTACGCCGCGGCGATCATGCCGACGGAGACCAGGAAGTGCACGCTCACGGTCACCGGGTTGAGCGCGCTGCGCACGACCAGGCCGCCCCAGAGCCCCTGGAAGGCCACGCCGATCGGCTGCAGCCAGGCCAGCCTGACCAGGTCGGGGCGGCGGGCCGGCAGCCGCAGGGCGGCGATCAGGCAGGCCACGCCGACGGCCAGCACCAGGAAGGTCAGCATCCGGTTGCCGAACTCGATCGCCATGTTCACCGGGGAGATCTCGGCGTGGGCCACCGGGGTGAAGCTCTCCGGCGTGCACCGGGGCCAGGTGGGGCAGCCCAGGCCCGACCCGCTGACCCGTACCGCGGCGCCCGTCACCGTGATCCCGATGTTGACGACGACCGCCGCCAGCGCCCAGCGGCGCAGCGTGAGGAGGGTCGGCGGCCCCACGATCCGCGCCGACTTCGCGGCATGCCGGCGGGTCCGGTCAAGGAGGTGGTTCACGGCTCACATGCTAGGTGGCGAGGTGCGCGGTCCCGCCGCGGACCCCGGGTACCGGCCGCCGGCGCGGGCCGCCTGTGGCGGGGCGGCGTGCCGTCCGGGCCGGTGGGTAGGGGTGCGCGTGGGCCGACGGCACGCCTGCGATGCCCGTTTTGGTGCATTGATCCGATAGAGGGTATGTGACATAGTACTGGCGAGTCCGAGGCGCGGGAGCGAGGTGGGACATGCCGGACGTCGTGGTCATCGGCGCCGGAGTCGTCGGTGCCGCCTGCGCCTACTACGCCGCCCGCGCGGGACTGGACGTGGTGGTCGTCGACCGGGGCGCGGTGGCGGGCGGCACGACGGGTGCGGGTGAGGGCAACATCCTGGTCTCCGACAAGGAACCGGGACCCGAGCTCGACCTGGCGCTGCTCTCCAACCGGCTCTGGCGAGACCTGGCCGGGGGCGATGACGGTGCGAAGGGTGAGGCGCAGGGCGAGCCCGCCGGTGGGCCCGGCGCCGAAGCCGGAGCGGGGCGCGCCGGAGGGTCCGCGGCGGGCGGCGAGGGGTCCGAGCCGGACGGGGGGTTCGAGTTCGAGGCCAAGGGCGGCCTGGTGGTCGCCGAGACGGACGAGATCCTGGCGGCGCTCACCGGCCTGGCGGCGAAGCAGGGCGTCGAGCACGTCGCCGTCGCCCCCGGGGAACTCGGCGACTACGAGCCCCACCTGGCGAAAGGGCTCGCCGGAGGCGTGTTCTACCCGCAGGACGCCCAGGTCCAGCCCATGCTGGCGGCGGCCAGGCTCATCCGGAGGGGCGCCGAGCGGTTCGGCCGCGGCGCCCTGATGCTGCGGACCGGCGTCACGGTGACCGGCTTCGTCCGTGCCGGCGGCCGGGTCACCGGCGTCACCACCGACCACGGCGACATCCTCGCCGGAGCCGTCGTCAACGCCGCGGGCACCTGGGGCGGCGAGATCGCCGCGCTGGCCGGTGTGCGCGTCCCGATCCTGCCCAGGCGCGGCTTCATCCTGGTCACCGAGCCTCTCGCCGGGCCGCTCATCAGGCACAAGGTCTACACCGCCGCCTACGTCACCGCGGTGGCCAGCGACTCGGAGGGACTGGAGACGTCCGCCGTCGTGGAGAGCACCCCGTCGGGGCCGGTGCTCATCGGCGCCAGCCGCGAGCGGGTCGGCTTCGACCGCACGGTCTCCGTCCCGGTGCTCGAACGTCTCGCCCGCCAGGCCGTGGAGCTGTTCCCCGCTCTGGCGGCGTACCGGGCGATCCGCGCCTACTGCGGTTTCCGCCCCTACTGCCCGGACCACCTTCCGGTGATCGGGGAGGACCCCCGGGCACCCGGGCTCTACCACGCCTGCGGCCACGAGGGGGCGGGCATCGGCCTGGCCCCGGCCACCGGCCACCTGATCGCCCAGCTCCTGGCCGGGCTCCGCCCCGACCTGGACCTCGCCCCCTTCCGCCCGGACCGCTTCGCCAAGGAGGCGTCTTGACCTTCTCACGGAGCCGGAACCGGAGCCGGGGTCCTTTCGCCGGAGGTGCCCGATGAGGGATCCGTACCGCCTGGTGAGGGCGCGGCCCGAGCCGGGGTTCGAGATCAGCGTGGACGGCACCCCCGTCCCGGTGGTCCCCGGCCAGACCGTCGGCGCCGCCATGCACGGCGCGGGCGTCCGTTCCTGGCGCACCACCCGTTTCGGCGGGCGCCCGCGCGGGCTGTTCTGCGGCATCGGGGTCTGTTTCGACTGCCTGGTCACGGTGAACGGGACCCCGTCCCTGCGCGCCTGCCTGACCGAGGCCCTCCCGGGAGACCTGGTGACCACCGGCGACGACGAGGGGGAGGGGTGAGCGGCCGATGACGCGGATCCACGACCTCGCCGTCGTCGGCGCGGGCCCCGCGGGGGTCGCGGGCGCGCTCACCGCCGCCCTGTCCGGGCTGGACGTCGTGCTGATCGACGGGGCCGCCAGGCCGGGCGGCCAGTACTTCCGGCACCCCGCCGAGGGTTTCCGCGCCGCGCGGCCCGGCGCGCTCCACCACGGGCTCGACCGGTTCACCCGCCAGTGGGAGACGCTCCGCGAGCGCGCCGAGGTGCTCCTGCGCCACCGGGTCTGGGCGGTCGAGCGCGCGGACGGGGCGATCACCGTACGGTGCCTGGAGGGAGACCGTGAGGAGCGGCCCCGCGCGGTGACCGCGCGCGGGCTGCTGATCGCCACCGGCGCGCACGACAGGCCGTTGCCGTTCCCCGGCTGGGACCTGCCGGGGGTGCTCACCGCGGGCGGCGCGCAGGCGCTGCTCAAGGGCGACCTGGTCCTCGCGGGAAGCAGGGTCGTGGTCGCCGGCACCGGCCCGTTCCTGCTCCCCGTCGCCGCGGGCCTGGCCGACGCGGGGGCCCGGGTGCTCGGCGTCCACGAGGCCGGCGGCGGGTTCGGGCTCGCCAGGCACCCGCTGGTCGCCGCGGGCCGGGCCGGGGAGGCCCTCGGATACGGAGCGCGCCTGGCCCGCCACCGGATCCCGTACCACCGCCGCGAGGCGGTGGTCGCCGCGTACGGCGACACCGCGCTGACCCACGTCACCGTGGCGAGCCTGGACGGGGACTGGCGGCCGGTCTCGACGAGGACCGTCGAGTGCGACACCCTCGCCTTCGGCTACGGATTCGTCCCCCAGCTCGACCTGCCGGTCCAGCTGGGCTGCGACACCCGCCGCGACCCCGACGGCAGCCCGGTCGTCGCGGTCGACGCGGGCATGCGCACCAGCGTGCCCGGCGTCTACGCGGCGGGGGAGTCCACCGGTGTCGGCGGGGCCGCGCTCGCCGAGGTGGAGGGCCGCATCGCGGGCCGGTCCGCCGCCGCGGACCTGGGCCGCCCCGTGCCGCCGGACCCGGCCCTGTCCCGGCGCAGGGACCGGCTCGCCGCCTTCGCCCGCGCCCTGCAGGAGGCCTACCCGGTACGACCGGGCTGGCGGGAGTGGCTGCGCGACGACACGCTCGTCTGCCGCTGCGAGGAGGTGCCCCTGTCGGCCGTACGGGAGGCCCAGGCCATGGGGGCCGTCGACGCGCGTTCCGTCAAGCTCCTGGCCCGCCCGGGGATGGGGTGGTGCCAGGGCAGGATGTGCGGCTACGCGGTCGCGTGCCTCGTCGGGGAGGACCCCGCGCCGCCCCGGCGCCCGATCGCCCAGCCCGTCAGGCTCGGCGACCTCGCCGCGCGCCCGCCGTCCTCCCCGGAACGGCGGGAGAACCGCCCGGCGACGGGACGGCCGGAAACCCTCCTGGACCTGGACCTCGACATGGAGCTGGACCTGGACCTGGGGCCGGACCCGGAACCGGATCGGCCGGAAACCTCCCCCGAGCCGGGCGGGCCGGAGCCTCACCCGCGCCGGGAGCGTACGGGATCTCCCCCGGACCCGGACCCGTACCGGCTGGAAAACCCTTCGGAAGGATGAACCATGACGACCCCCGTGAAGCCCTGGCACGGTGTGACCGTGGCCACCGCTCTGCCCCTGGGCGCGGATCTCTCCGTCGACCTGGACGGCTACGCCGAGCACTGCCGGTGGCTGGTCGCCTCCGGGTGCGACGGCGTCGTGCCGAACGGGTCGCTGGGCGAGTACCAGACGCTGACCCCCGAGGAGCGGGCCTCGGTCGTGGAGACCGCGGTCGCCGCCGTCGGCGGTGCCCGCGTCATGCCGGGGGTCGCCGCCTACGGCGCCCTGGAGGCCCGGCGCTGGGCCGAGCAGGCCGCCGAGGCCGGGTGCCGCGCGGTGATGCTGCTCCCGCCGAACGCCTACCGCGCCGACGACAGGACCGTGGTGGAGCACTACCGGGAGGTGGCCAGGGCCGGCCTGCCGGTGGTGGCCTACAACAACCCCTTCGACACCCGGGTGGACCTCACCCCCCGGCTGCTGGCCACCCTCCACGCCGAGGGGCTGATCGTGGGGGTCAAGGAGTTCAGCGGAGACGTCCGCCGCATCTACGAGATCGCCGAACTCGCCCCCGGGCTGGACGTGCTGGCCGGGGCCGACGACGTGCTGCTGGAGCTGGTCACCGCCGGGGCGGTCGGCTGGGTGGCCGGATTCCCCAACGCGCTGCCCGAGTCGACCGTGGCCCTGTACCGCGCGGCCGCCGCGGGGGACACGGCCACCGCGCTGCCGCTCTACCGCGCGCTGCACCCGCTGCTTCGCTGGGACTCCAGGCCGGTGTTCGTCCAGGCCATCAAGCTCTCCATGGACCTGGCCGGGCGCAACGGCGGCCCGTGCCGCCCGCCCAGGCTCGGCCTCGCCCCCGAGCAGGAGGCCGCCGTACGCGCCGCCACGGAGAAGGCCCTGGCCGAGGGCCTGCGGTAGATCCACCCCTTACCCTTCCCCGTGAGGAGAGTCGATGAGAACGAAGAGGGTCTTCCACGCGGTGGACTCCCACACCGAGGGCATGCCCACCCGGGTGATCACCGGGGGGGTGGGGGTCATCCCCGGCTCCACCATGGCCGAGCGGCGTGAGCACTTCCTGGCCGAGATGGACCACGTCCGCACCCTGCTCATGTACGAGCCGCGCGGCCACTCGGCGATGAGCGGGGCCATCCTGCAACCGCCCACCCGGCCCGACGCCGACTACGGCGTGCTCTTCATCGAGGTCTCCGGCTGCCTGCCCATGTGCGGGCACGGCACCATCGGCGTCGCCACGGTCCTCGTCGAGACCGGAATGGTCGAGGTCGCCGAGCCGGTCACCACCATCCGGCTGGACACCCCCGCGGGCCTGGTCGTCGCCGAGGTCCGGGTCGAGGACGGCGCCGCCGCGGAGGTGACCATCACCAACGTGCCGTCCTTCAGCGCCGGGCTGGACCGCGTGGTCAAGGTTCCCGGGGTCGGGGAGGTCGTCTACGACCTCGCCTACGGCGGCAACTACTACGCGATCCTGCCGATCGAGTCGGTGGGCCTGCCGTTCGAGCGGTCGCACAAGCAGGCGATCCTCGACGCCGGTCTGGCGATCATGGGGGCGATCAACGAGCAGGACGAGCCCGTCCATCCGCTGGACCCCGGCATCCGGGGCTGCCACCACGTGCAGTTCACCGCGCCCGGTTCCGGCGCCCGGCACTCGCGGCACGCGATGGCGATCCATCCCGGCTGGTTCGACCGCTCGCCGTGCGGCACCGGTACCAGCGCCCGGATGGCCCAGCTGCACGCCAGGGGCGAGCTTCCGCTGGACACCGCCTTCGTGAACGAGTCGTTCATCGGTACCCGCTTCGTCGGGCGGCTCACGGAGGAGACGGAGGTGGGGGGCCTGCCCGCGGTGGTTCCGGCCATCACCGGGCGGGCGTGGGTCACCGGCACCGCCCAGTACTTCCTCGACCCCCGCGATCCGTTCCCCGGAGGCTTCCTTCTCTGACGCCCTCTAATGGGAGATACCGGCCGCCGGGCCGCCGATCGCCCGGTTTCCGGCCGAGCGGCCGGGACCGTTTCCCGCGCGGGCCCGCGACCGCAACCCCGGCACCGGAAAACCCCCGCGGGAGGCCGGTCCCGGCGCCCTCGGCCCCTCTCCGAGCTGCGAACACGCCGCCCTCCCCGGGGGTGATCCCCGGCGGGCCGCGGCACATGGGGAAACGGCGTCTTAACGCTAACGGTCTTGTTTCGGCCCTTGACGTGCACCGGCGTTGCGCGTGCAATATCACACATCATCGGACGTGAGGAGCCGCACATGCGTGCCATCCCCCTGAAGTGCTTCACCTCGCTGGCCGTTCTCGGTCTCATGGTCACCGGATGTGGCCAGGGACTGCTCGGTGACGGCGGCGGGGGCCAGACGGCCGCCGCGAAGGACGAGCCGATCGTCCTCGGCATGCTGATCCCGCAGTCGGGCAGCGAGGCCGCCATAGGTCCCTACATGAGCAACGCGGCGCAGCTCGCGATCGACGAGATCAACGCCAAGGGCGGTGTGCTCGGCCGCAAACTGGAGCTGAGGACCGCCGACGACGCCTGCGACGCCCAGTCCGCGGCGGCGGGCGCCAACAAGCTGGTCACCGAGGGGGTCGACGTCTCCGTGGGCGGCTACTGCTCCGGGGCGACGCTACCCACCCTGCCGATCTTCGGCAAGGCCGGAATCCCGATGATCATACCGGCCGCCAACTCCCAGGAACTGGTCGACCAGAAGCTCAAGCACGTCTTCCTGATCAACGGCACGGGCTCCCAGCAGGCCGCGGCCGCCGAGAAGTGGATCGCCAAGCAGGGGGCCAAGAGCGTCGCGCTGATGCACGACAACACCAGCTACTCCAAGGACATCGCGCTGCGCACCCAGGCCCTCCTGGAGGCCCCGGACGGAGCCGAGGCCGCGATCACCGAGGCGGTCACCCCGAAGGAGAGCGACTACAGCGCCAACATCACCAACGTGCTGGCCAAGAAGCCCGACTTCGTCTACTGGACCGGTTACTTCCAGGAGGGCGGCCTGATCGCGCGCCAGCTACGGCAGGCCGGATACAAGGGCTCCATCATGGTCGGCGACGGCTCGGTCTCCCCCAAGCTGATCGAGATCGCCGGAGACGAGGCCGCCGAGGGCCTCTACGCGACGATGACCCAGACCCCCGACACCCTCGAGGGCGCCGAGGGCTGGATCGAGGCGTACAAGAAGAAGTACTCCTCCGAGCCGGGCCCGTACTCCAACCAGGCCTACGACGCGGTGCGGCTCGCCGCCGAGGCGGTCACCAAGGCGGGCGCCACCGACGGAGACAAGGTCATCGCGGCGCTCGAGGCGATCGACGGCTTCTCGATGTTCTCCGGGCCGCTGAAGTTCACCCCCGAGCACACCCTGGCCAACGGCGGCTTCCAGATCCTTGTCGTCAAGGGCGACAAGTTCGCCCTGCAGGACGCCCTCCAGTGACGCAGCTCGTCTGGAACGGGCTGTTCGTCGGCTCGTTCTACGCCCTGGTGGCCCTGGGCTACAGCATGGTCTACGGGATCATCAAGCTGCTCAACTTCGCCCACGGCGACCTGTACATGCTGGGGGCGTTCGCCGGTTTCGCCATCCTCGGCGCGGTCGGCGGCGTGTCCTCCGCGATGGCCCTGCCGCTGCTGCTCGCGGTGCTCCTGGCGACCATGGTCGTCACCGGCCTGGCCGGGGTGGCGCTGGAGCGGATCGCCTACCGGCCGCTCCGCCGCGCCCCGCGGCTGTCCCTGCTGATCACCGCGGTCGGGGCCTCCTTCGCCCTGGAGTACGGCATGCGCGCGGTGGCCGGGGCCGATCCGCGCGTCTACCCGGTGCGGCTGGGCGGCACCTCGCTGGAGATCCTCGGGGCCCGGCTCACCGTGCAGCAGGTCGTCCTGGTCGGCGTGGCGGTGCTCCTCATGACCGGGCTCAACCTGCTGGTCACCCGCACCCGTGAGGGCCGGGCCATGCGGGCCATCGCGCTTGACCCGCGCACCAGCGCGCTGATGGGCATCGACGTCAACGCGGTGATCTCCCGGACCTTCTTCATCGGCTCGGCGCTGGCGGGGGCCGCGGGCGTGATGGCCGGGGCCTACTACGGGAAGATCGACTTCATGATGGGCTTCCTGATCGGGCTCAAGGCCTTCACGGCGGCC
Organism: Streptosporangium sp. LJ11; assembly: GCF_051918945.1. Taxonomy (NCBI): domain Bacteria; kingdom Bacillati; phylum Actinomycetota; class Actinomycetes; order Streptosporangiales; family Streptosporangiaceae; genus Streptosporangium; species Streptosporangium sp. LJ11. The sequence continues at coordinate 172,004 of NZ_JBPXMB010000013.1, read as the reverse complement.
GTCATCGGCGGCATCGGCAACATCCCCGGCACGATGCTCGGCGGCCTGCTGCTCGGGCTGCTGGAGTCGTTCGGCACGTTCTGGCTGGGCGGTGAGTGGCGCGACGTGTTCGCCTTCGGGGTGCTGATCCTGTTCCTGACGGTGCGGCCCACCGGCCTGCTCGGCGAGCGCGTCACGGAGCGCGTATGAACGAGACCACCGAGCCCGCCGGGCCGACCGGGCCCGCCGGCACCGGCACCGGCACCAAGGTCCGCCGCCTGGGCACCGACAGGCCCCCCACCCGGGCGTCGAAGCTGCTGCAGAACCGCTGGGCCGGGATCGCCGGGCTGCTGATCGCGCTGCTGGCCCCCTTCGTCAACGCCACGCCGTACGCGCTGTCGGTCATGACCAGCGCGGCCATCGCCGTGATGCTCGCCGCCGGGCTGAACATCGTGGTCGGCTACTGCGGCCTGCTCGACCTGGGCTACGTCGCCTTCTTCGCGGTCGGCGCCTACACCAGCGGGGTGCTGGCCACCCGCTTCGACCTGCCGCTGCTCGCCACGGTGCCCGCCGTGCTCGTGGTCACGGTCGTCGCCGGGATCGTCATCGGCGCCCCCACCCTGCGGCTGCGCAGCGACTACCTCGCCATCGTGACCCTCGGCTTCGGGGAGATCATCCGGATCACCGCCAACAACCTGGACGTCACCGGCGGCCCCTCCGGCATCTACGGCATCCCGCACCTGGTCGAGCACCCGGCGGCCTTCTACTACGTCACCGTGGCCGTCGTCTCGCTGGCCGTCCTCGGCGCGGCGCGGCTGGGCCGCTCCCGCCTGGGCCGGGCCTGGCGCTTCGTCCGGGAGGACGAGGACGCCGCCGAGGCGATGGGCGTGCACACCTACCGGGTCAAGCTCGCCGCCTACATCGCCGGGGCGGTCTGGGGCGGCCTGGCCGGGGTGCTGTTCGCCGCGCAGCTGTCGGCCATCTCGCCGGGCAGCTTCACCTTCCTGTCGTCGGCGCTGGTGCTCATGGCCGTGGTCCTCGGCGGCATGGGCTCGGTGCCCGGCGTCGTCGTCGGCGCCGTCGTGATCAGCATCCTGCCGGAGATCCTGCGCGACCTCGCCGACTACCGGTTCTTCCTGTTCGGCGTGCTGCTCATCGTCTTCATGCTCCTGCGACCGCAGGGGATCTGGCCGGCTCGTTCCAAGGAGGTCCCGTGAGCCTGCTGAGCGTGGCCGACCTGCGCCTGACCTTCGGCGGGCTGGTGGCCATCGACGGCCTGTCGTTCTCGGTGGACGAGGCGGAGATCGTCTCGGTGATCGGGCCCAACGGGGCGGGCAAGACGTCGGCCTTCAACTGCGTCACCGGCTTCTACCGGCCGACCTCCGGCCGGATCACCCTGCGCGGCAGGGACCTGCCGGGGATGCGGCCCTCGGCCATCGCGGGCCTGGGGGTCGCGCGGACCTTCCAGAACCTGCGCCTGTTCGGCGAGCTGTCGGTCCTGGACAACGTGCGCGCCGGATCGCACCTGTGGCTGCGCCAGAGCGTCCTGGACGCCCTGCTGCACACCCCGCGCTACCGGCGCTCCGAGCGCGAGTGCACCGAGCAGGCCCATCACTGGCTGGACTTCGTCGGCCTGCGCGGCGACCGGTACGGGCAGGCGCGCAACCTTCCCTACGGTGAGCAGCGCCGTACGGAGATCGCCCGTGCCCTGGCCCGCCGCCCCGATCTGCTGCTGCTGGACGAGCCCGCGGCCGGGCTCAACCACGGCGAGAAGGCCGAGATGCTCGACCTGATCCGGCGCATCCAGGCGCTGGGGGTGGCCATCGTGCTCATCGAGCACGACATGGGCCTGGTCATGGAGGTCTCCGAGCGTGTGGTCGTGCTCAACTTCGGCCGGGAGATCGCCGACGGCCGTCCCGAGGACGTCCGGCGCGACCCGGCCGTCATCGAGGCCTACCTCGGCGGCGACCCCACCGTCACGAGGGACGAAGCCGACGGGACCGACGGGACCGACGGGGCCGACCGGGCCGATCGGGCCGGCGGGGCCGCGACGGCGGGGAAGGACGGTGCCGGGGAAGACGACGGCGCCGGGGGAGCAGCCGCGGGGAAAGAGACCGCGGGGAAGGACGGCGCGGCCGGGGGAGACGCCAATGCTTGAGATCGACGGGCTGGACGTCCACTACGGCGGCGTACACGCCCTGCGCGGCCTGTCGCTCGGCGTCGCCGAGGGGGAGATCGTCGCCCTGCTCGGCAACAACGGCGCGGGCAAGACCACCACGCTGTCGGCGGTCTCGGGGCTGCTGCGGCCCTCCGGCGGCAAGGTGGTCTTCGACGGGAAAGTGATCACCAGGGAGAAGCCGCACCGGATCACCGCGCGCGGCCTGGTGCACGTCCCGGAGGGCCGCAGGATCTTCAGCACGCTCAGCGTGCACGAGAACCTCCAGCTGGGCGGCTACCTGGTCCGCGACCAGGCGGAGATCCGCACGCGGATCGAGCGCGTCTACGAGCTGCTGCCCCGCCTGGCGGAACGGCGCGCCCAGCAGGGCGGCACGCTGTCGGGCGGCGAGCAGCAGATGCTCGCCATCGGCAGGGCGCTGGTCACCGGGCCCCGGCTGCTGCTGCTCGACGAGCCGTCCATGGGCCTGGCGCCCCTGGTGGTCGCCTCGGTCATGGAGCTCATCGCGGGGATCAACGCCCAGGGCACCTCGGTCCTGCTCGTCGAGCAGAACGCCGTGGCCGCCCTGGGGATCGCGCACCGCGGCTACGTGATCGAGAACGGCGAGTGCGTCCTCGACGGGCCCGCCGCCGAGCTCCGCCGGGACGCCCGGGTGGTCGAGGCCTACCTCGGCGGGGTCCGGGGGAGCGAGGGGGGATGACCGGCGGACCCGCCACCGGCGTCCTGCTCTCCGGATCGGCCCCCGGGTGTTCGGGGACGCACGCACAGCCTGGGAGGATGTGGAGGTGGCGGGTTCCGCCGATCAGGCGCGGACGCGAGCGACACGAGAGGCTCCGGTATGGCTCCTAGGGCGGACGGCCGGCTCGACCTGCCGGCCGTGAGCGAGCGGCAGAGCCTGCGTGAGCAGGTGGCCCACGCGCTCAGGGCGGCCCTCATCACCGGTGAGATGAGGCCCGGCATGGTCTACTCGGCCCCGGTCCTCGCCGCCCAGTTCGGGGTCTCGGCGACCCCGGTGCGCGAGGCCATGCTCGACCTGGCCAAGGAGGGCCTGGTCGAGGCGGTGCGCAACAAGGGCTTCCGGGTCACCGAGCTGTCCGACCGGGACCTGGACGAGCTGACCGAGATCCGCAGGCTCATCGAGGTGCCCACGGTGGCGCAACTGGCCGACGCCGGGCGCGCGCCGAGCTTCGAGACGCTGCGCCCGCTGGCCCAGGCGATCGTCGACGCCGCCGAGCGCGGCGACCTGCTCGCGTACGTCGACGCCGACATCCGCTTCCACCTGGACCTGCTCGCCCTGGCGGGCAACTCCCACCTCGTGGAGGTGGTCCGCGACCTGCGCAACAGGGCCCGCCTGTACGGCCTGTCGTCCCTGCACCGGAGGGGCACCCTCGCCGACTCCGCCCGCGAGCACCTCACCCTGCTCGCGCTGCTCTCCGAAGGGGACGCGAGCGGTGCCGAACGGCTGATGCGCGCCCACATCCGGCACGTCCGCGGCATCTGGGCCAGCCGGCCCGAGTAGCGGCGGCCCGGCGGCCGAGGGCGACCGGCCGGGACGCGGCGGCTCGGAGGGCGGGCCGGCGGTGCCCCGCGAGCGCCGGGCCGGGACGGCGGGACGGTCCGGGGTGCCGCGGGTGGCGCCCCGCGGCGGGAACCCGATCGGCGGGCGCCGCGGGTGGCGCCCAGGCGGGGACGGGGTCAGCCGCTGCCGCGGGTGGCGCCCACGCTGGCGATGACCACGCAGCCGATGGCGGCCCACTCCCGTACCTGGAGCACCTCGCCCAGCACCAGCAGCCCGACCAGCGCCGCCATCGCGGGCTCCAGGCTCATCAGGATGCCGAAGACCCGCTTGGGCATCCTGCGCAGGGCCTCCAGCTCGATCGAGTAGGGGATGACCGACGACAGCAGGCCCACCCCGAGCCCGATCAGCAGGAGCTCGGGCTGGAGCAGGTCGGTGCCGCCCGAGGTGATCCCGACGGGGGCGACCAGCACACAGGAGACGATCATCGCCAGGGAGAGGCCGGTGCTCCCGGGAAAACGCCGGCCGACCGAGGCGGACAGCAGGATGTAACCGGCCCAGCAGGCCGCCGCCACCAGGGCGAAGGCGATCCCGGCCCAGCTGATCCTGGACACCGTCGTGCCCCACGGGGCCAGCAGCACCACGCCCGACCCGGCGAGCGCGACCCAGAGCAGGTCGAGGCGGCGGCGCGAGGCCGCCACCGCGACGCCGAGCGGGCCGAGGAACTCGATCGCCACCGCGATGCCCATGGGCAGCCGGGCCAGCGCCTCGTAGAACGACAGGTTCATCACGCCCAGCGTCACGCCGAACGCCACCCCCGCCCCGACGTCCGCCCTGGACAGCCCGCGCAACCGGGGGCGGGCGATCGCGCCCATGATCAGCGCTCCTGTCGCGATCCGCAGGAACACCACGGCGCTCGGCGGCAGCTGGGAGAACAGATCCTTGGCGAAACCCGCGCCCACCTGCACCGACAGGATGGCCAGTATCACCAGCCCGGACGGCGGGACGGCGTCGGAGGCCGCCTTCAGCAGTGCTCCGGGCTTGAGCAGGCTCTGCTTGTACGGCTCGGCGGGCCCCTGCAGGGCTTCGGCGGTCACGGCTCTCCTCATGCCAGGTGCAAAGCGATTTATGACACCTTACTTTTCGTGACTCTCATTTTCAGCGGCGTCCGCGATGCGAGACGCCCGGCGAGAAGTGCCTCCCCCGCGAAGGTGCCGCCTCAGCGCTCTCAGCGCCCTCAGCGCCCTCGGGGGCCTCGGCGTTCTCGGCGGGGGTGACGGCCTCGCCGGTCTATCCGGTGGCGGGTGCCGGGTCGCGAGTGTAGAGCGCCACGGTCATACCGGGTACGCGGCCCGTCCGCCATGCCTTGATCCGGACGAATCCCTCCTTGACCAGGGCGGTGACCCGGCCGACGCGCGAGGCCGCCTCCGATCCGCCGCGCCAGACCACCCAGACCCGCTCGCGCCCGGCCACGGCGGCGGCCACGTCGGAGCGCTCCGGGTAGCCGAAGGAGTCCGGCAGGGGGCCGGGCCCGGCGAGCAGCACGTCGTCGGGCAGCCCCTTCCCCCCGTGCCGCGTCCCGTCGTAGTAGCGGAGGCCCTCACGCAGCGAGGAGCGCCCGTAGACGAGGGCGTCGCCCGGCCGGGACTCGCCGGCGAGGATCCGTGCCGCCCGGGGGAAGTTCTCGTGGTGCCCGTCCTCCCTGCGGAAGTCCAGCTGGCCGGGGAACCCGGCGGCCAGCACGCCCGCCAGCGCGAGCCCGGCGGGCAGGCGGGGCAGCGCGCTGAGCGCGAGCCCGGCCAGCAGCGCGTACGCGGGCACCGTCGCGAACAGGTAGCGGTCGACGTAGACCGGCGAGACCAGGTGGGACAGGGCGAACAGCAGCAGGGGCGGCAGGAGCGCCCAGGCGCCCAGCAGGACGATCCAGAGCCGGTCGGTGCCGTGTCGCCGGCGCAGGAGAGGGGCCGCCGCCGCGACGGCCAGCACCGCGCACCCCGCCAGGACGGTGCCCCCGGCCATCTTGGGCAGTGCCAGGAACACGTCGGGTCCCGGCATGGTGATCCAGCTGATCGCGTGCCGCTCGGCGAAGCCGACCGCCGCCCAGACGGCCCCCGGAACACACCCCAGGGCCACGCAGGCCAGCACCCTGGGCAGGACGCCCCGCCCGTACAGCGCGATCGCGAGCAGGTGCGCGGACATCACGAGCAGCGCGAACACCTGCGTGCAGCCCAGCAGAGCGACGGCGGCCGCGTACCTCCACCAGCCGCCGCGCCGTCCTGGCTCCTCGATCGCCCGGTACAGCGTCCAGGTGGCCAGGACCGCGGCGGCGGCGGCGAACGCGTAGGAGCGGATGTTCTGTCCGTGGTAGGAGACCGAGGGCAGGAAGACGTAGACGGCGGCGGCGGCCAGTCCGGCGGGCTGCGAGCTCAGCCGGCGTCCCAGGTCGGCGATGAGCGCGGTGGCCGCGCCCGTCGCGAGCGCCGAGGGCAGGCGCATCCACCACTCGGCCTGCCCGAACTCCAGCCACAGGTGCATGAGGCCGTAGTAGGGCAGGAAGTGCCCGTCGATGTGCTGGGCCAGCTCCCAGAGTCCTCCGGCGCCGCGGCGGGCCGCGCTGAGGGTGGCGAGCTCGTCCGACGACTGGGAGACCGTGGACGAGCCTGCGACGGCGACAAGCGCGGCGACGATCCCCATGACCGAACTCGGCCAGATCTGCCCCGTATATCGTGTCGCCGGACGGGATGAAGACCGCGTTCCGGTAATGATCACTTGGAGGATGGTAGATCTTGACGATCATCCTCGTAGATCTTTTACATGAACGTGGGGATATTTCCGATCAAGCAGTTCCGGCGCGCGGGTCCGGCCGGGTCACTCCCAGCGGAACGTCCGGGAGGTCAGGAAGAGCGACACCGCCGCCCACGCCGCGAGGATCGCCGCGGCGGCGAGCGGGAGTCCCGCGCCGTCGCTCAGGACCGCGCGGAGCCCGCCGGTCAGCGCCGAGATCGGCAGCAGTTCCAGCACCGGCCGTACCGCCTCGGGGAATTTCGCCAGCGGGAAGGCGACCCCGCCGCAGGCGAGCAGGAGCAGGTAGACGAGGTTCGCCGCGGCGAGCGTGGCCTCGGCGCGCAGCGTTCCCGCCATCAGCAGGCCGAGCCCGCTGAACGCGGCGGTGCCCAGCACGACCAGCAGCAGCGCCGCGAGCGGCGAGCCCGTGGGGCGCCAGCCCAGGGCGAGCGCCACCCCGCAGATGACCGCCACCTGGACGACCTCCACGGCGATCACCGCGAGCGTCTTGGACAGCATCAGCCCGGTCCGCGACAGCGGGGTCGCGCCCAGCCGCTTCAGCACGCCGTACCGGCGCTCGAAGCCCGTCGCGATGGCCTGCCCGGTGAAGGCGGTGGACATCACGGCCAGCGCGAGCACCCCGGGAGTCATGAAGTCGATCCGGGAACCGCCGCCCACGTCGATGATCGGGGCGGAGGAGAGGCCGACGAGCAGCAGCACCGGGATGATCATCGTGAGCAGCAGCTGCTCGCCGTTGCGGAGCATCGCCCGTATCTCCGCGCCCGTCTGGGCCGCCACCATCCGGCCCAGCGGCGCGGCTCCGGGAGCCGGCGTGAGGTCCAGGGTCGTCATGGGGCTCTCCTGCGGTCTGGCCCGTGCTCCGGCCGGGACCGCACCCGGACGCGCGCGGGGAGGTGGCGAAGGGGTTTCGAGGGTGCCGCCTGAGCGGGGGGCTCCGGGAGCGTCGCCGCGCCAGGGGGTTCCGGGAGTGTCGCCGGAGCCGGGGGTCTTGAGGGCGTCACCGGAGTTCACGCCCGGTCAGCTCCAGGAAGACGTCCTCCAGGGTGCGCCGCTCGATGCTGAGGTCGTCGGCGGTCACCCCCTCGGCGGCGCACCAGGTCGTCACGGTGGCCAGGAGGCCGGGCGCGACCTGCCCCTCGATGATGTAGTGCCCCGCCGGCGACTCCTTGGCCGCGCTGCCGGCGGGCAGGGCGGCGAGCAGCTCGTCCAGGGAGAGACCGGGTCGGGCGCGGAAGCGCAGCTGCCGCTCGGCGCCGGTGAGGGAGGAGGGCGTGCCCTTGGCGACCACCCTGCCGCGGTCGATGATCACGATCTGGTCGGAGAGCTTCTCCGCCTCGTCCATGTGGTGGGTGGTGAGCACCACCGAGACCCCGCTCGCGCGCAGGTCCCGCACCAGCTCCCAGCAGGCGTGCCTGGCCTGCGGGTCCAGACCCGCGGTCGGCTCGTCGAGGAAGACCAGCTCGGGACGGCCGATGACCGCCCCCGCCAGCGACACGCGCTGCTGCTGGCCGCCGGAGAGCCTGCGGTACGGGGTGCGGGCGTGCTCGCTCAGCCCCAGCCGCTCCAGCAGCGCCGCCGGGTCGAGCGGGTGGGCGTGGAAGCGGGCCATCAGCCGCAGCCACTGCCCGCAGCGGGACGCGGGGGGAACGCCGCCCGCCTGGAGCATCACCCCGACCCTGGCCCGCAGTTCCGGTCGTGACGGGTCGAGCCCGAGCACCCTCACGGTGCCGCCGTCGGACCGGCGGAATCCCTCGCAGATCTCCAGGGTGGAGGTCTTGCCGGCCCCGTTGGGGCCCAGCACCGCGGTGACCGCGCCTCGGGCGGCGTTGAAGGTCAGTCCGTCGATCGCGGTCGTCCCGCCGTATCTCTTGACCAGGTCGACGATCTCGACGGCTGGGGAGTCCATGGCCACGAGTTTAGGGACTGCGCTCGCCGGTCACGCTTCCGGACCACGCGTCCGGGGCCGCCGCGGCCTCGTTTCCCGGCCGGAACCGGACCCGCCCTACTGGCGCTTAAAGGTTTTTCTGAGGAAATTTCCGAAATACAGGAATTCGGATGACCGGCTGTTGGTTGGGACGCTTCGGCCCCTGTGGGCCCATCGTCGCCCGTGACCGGCGGGCGTGGCCTGCAACCAAAAGGGGACACGGGTATGACCGCGGCCGTCGTCGAGCCGGAGGTGGCGCCGATCGCACGGCGCAGGACACTGCTACTGCTCATCCTGGGCGCGCTGTCGGCGGTGGGTCCTCTCTCGATCGACATGTACCTGCCCGCCTTCCCCTCCATCGCCGCCGACCTGGGCACCGGGCAGGCGCAGGTGCAGCTCACCCTCACCGCCTGCCTCATCGGGTTCTCCATCGGGCAGGTCGTCGCGGGCCCGATCAGCGACACGCGCGGCCGGCGCGGCCCGCTGCTGATCGGCATCGCCGCCTACGCCGCCGCCTCCCTGCTGTGCGCCTTCTCCCCGTCGGTGTACGGGCTGGTGGGGTTCCGCCTGTTGCAGGGCATCGCGGGCGGCGCCGCGCTGGTGATCGTCCGCGCGGTCGTCCGCGACCTGTACGAGGGGGCGGCCATCGCCCGGATCTTCGCCACCCTCATGCTCGTGACCGGCCTCGCGCCGATCCTGGCCCCGATCGCGGGCGCGCAGCTGCTCGACCACACCTCCTGGCGGGGCGTGTTCGTCGCGCTGAGCGTCGCGGGGCTCCTGCTGCTGGCCGCCGCGCTGTCCGGGGTGCGCGAGACGCTGCCCGCCGACCGGCGCGAGAGCGGCGGGCTCCGGCACACCCTCGTCACCTTCTGGCACCTGCTCCGCGACCGCTCCTTCATGGCCGCCACCCTGGCCGGTGGGCTGGGCTTCGCGGCCATGTTCGCCTACATCTCCGGATCGCCCTTCGTGCTCCAGGACGTCTACGACACCTCGGCGCAGACCTTCTCCCTGGTGTTCGGGCTGAACGCGCTCGGCCTGACCGTCACCGCGCAGATCGGCGGACGCCTCGCCGGGCGGCTGGACCCGGCCAGGCTGATCGTCGCCGGGCTGCTCATGAGCGTGGCCGGGGCCGCGGGGGTGCTCGTCGCGGCCCTGTTCCACCTGCCCCTGCCGGTGCTGGTCGCCGCGCTGTTCGTGATGATGTGCGGGGCGGGTTTCGTCCTGCCGGGCAGCGGCGCGCTCGCCCTGGCCGGCCAGCCCCAGCAGATCGCCGGGAGCGCGGCCGCGCTGACGGGCGTGCTGCAGTTCGCGCTCGGCGCGCTCGCCGCCCCGCTGGTGGGTCTGGGCGGCGAGGGATCGGCCCTGCCGATGGCCGTCGTCCTGGCCGGGTTCACCCTCGCCGCGCTCGCCGCCTTCGTCGGGCTGCGGGGAGCCTCACGGAGCGTTTCCCCAGCTTAGGTAAGGCTTACCTGCGTGACGAACCACATTCGGTCGGCCGTACATCGGGTTTGTAACTGGGGAAGCAATTACGGCACACTGATGTTGTGAAATACGTGACCGGGATGCAGGGCACCGAGGGATCCGCCGCCGCGCGGCCCTCCGGCGTGTCCGCCGAGCGCAGCACGCGAGCGCGTGTCGCCCGGCTCATCCTGGAGCACGGACCCATCACCGCCGCCGCCCTCGGCGAGCGGCTCGGCCTCACTCCCGCCGCCGTGCGCAGGCACCTCGACGCCCTGCTGGCCGAGGGAATGGCCGAGGCCCGCACCGCCAGGCCGCGGGGCCAGCGCGGGCGCGGGCGACCGGCCAAGCTGTTCGCGATAACCGACGCGGGCCGCAGCGCCTTCGAGCACGCCTACGACGGCCTCGCCGGGAGCGCGCTGCGTTTCCTGGCCGAGCGCGTGGGCGAGGAGGCCGTGGCGGAGTTCGCCAGGTCACAGGTGGCCGGCCTGGTCGACCGCCTGCGGCCGAGGATGAGCGAGGTCCCCGCCGACCAGCGGGTCCGCGTGCTGGCCGAGGCACTGTCGGCCGACGGCTACGCCGCCTCGGCGAGCAAGGCCAGCCTCGGCGGCGAGCAGCTGTGCCAGCACCACTGCCCGGTGGCGCACGTGGCCGCGGAGTTCCCGCAGCTGTGCGAGGCCGAGACGGAGGCGTTCGGGCGCATCCTCGGCACCCCCGTGCAGCGGCTCGCGACCATCGCCCACGGCGACGGCGTGTGCACCACGCACGTGAGTCCCCGCAGAACCCCCGGGCCGGGCGCGAAAGAGCCCGCGACGGGCCTATCGATACCTGATCCGGCGCCACCGCCGGCAGTCCACGAAACGATCGACACATCGAGCAAGGAGACCGGAAGGTGACTGTCACCGACCGCCCGGAGCTGGAAGGCCTCGGGAATTACAAGTTCGGCTGGGCCGACTCGGACGCCGCGGGAGCGACGGCCCGGCGTGGCCTGTCCGAAGAGGTCGTCCGCAACATCTCCGCGCTGAAGAGCGAGCCGGAGTGGATGCTGGACCTTCGTCTGAAGGGGCTGCGCCTTTTCGGTAAGAAGCCCATGCCCAACTGGGGTTCCGACCTCAGCGGGATCGACTTCGACAACATCAAGTACTTCGTGCGCTCGACGGAGAAGCAGGCCGCCTCCTGGGAGGACCTGCCCGACGACATCAAGAACACCTACGACAAGCTCGGCATCCCCGAGGCGGAGAAGCAGCGCCTGGTCGCCGGCGTCGCCGCCCAGTACGAGTCCGAGGTGGTCTACCACAAGATCCGTGAGGACCTCGAGGAGAAGGGTGTCATCTTCGTCGACACCGACACCGCCCTCAGGGAGCACGAGGAGATCTTCAAGGAGTACTTCGGGACCGTGATCCCCGTCGGCGACAACAAGTTCGCCGCGCTGAACACGGCCACCTGGAGCGGCGGCAGCTTCATCTACGTGCCGCCGAACGTCAACGTGGAGATCCCGCTCCAGGCCTACTTCCGGATCAACACCGAGAACATGGGCCAGTTCGAGCGGACCCTGATCGTCGTCGACGAGGGCTCCTACGTCCACTACGTCGAGGGCTGCACCGCGCCGATCTACTCCTCCGACTCGCTGCACAGCGCGGTCGTGGAGATCATCGTGAAGAAGAACGCGCGCTGCCGCTACACGACCATCCAGAACTGGTCGAACAACGTCTACAACCTGGTCACCAAGCGCGCCGTGGCGTACGAGGGCGCGACCATGGAGTGGGTCGACGGCAACATCGGTTCCAAGGTCACCATGAAGTACCCGGCCGTCTACCTCATGGGCGAGCACGCCAAGGGCGAGACCCTCAGCGTCGCCTTCGCCGGTGAGGGCCAGCACCAGGACGCCGGGGCCAAGATGGTGCACCTCGCGCCGAACACCAGCTCCTCGGTGATCTCCAAGTCCGTCGCCCGTGGCGGCGGCCGCACCTCCTACCGCGGCCTGGTCCAGATCGAGGAGGGGGCGCACGGCAGCGCCAGCACCGTCAAGTGCGACGCGCTCCTCGTCGACCAGATCAGCCGCTCCGACACCTACCCCTACGTGGACGTGCGCGAGGACGACGTCTCCATGGGGCACGAGGCCACCGTCTCCAAGGTCTCCGACGACCAGCTCTTCTACCTGATGAGCCGCGGCATGGGCGAGGACGAGGCGATGGCGATGATCGTCCGGGGCTTCGTCGAGCCGATCGCCCGCGAGCTCCCGATGGAGTACGCCCTGGAGTTGAACCGCCTGATCGAGCTGCAGATGGAAGGGGCCGTCGGCTGATGGGTCTCGACACCGGAAAACCCCTGTCGACCCTCCACGAGAAGGCCTCGTACGACGTGGCCGACTTCGCGGTACCGACCGGCCGGGAGGAGGAGTGGCGCTTCACCCCGCTCTCCCGGCTCAAGGGCCTGCACGAGGGCGTCGCGGCCTCCGCGAACGTCGTCGTGCACGTCGACGCCGCCCCCGAGGTCACCGTGGAGACCGTCGGCCGCGACGACCAGCGGGTCGGCAGGGCCTACGTGCCCGCCGACCGCGTCAGCGCCCAGGCCTACGCCTCCTTCGAGAAGGCCACCGTGCTCACCGTCCCGCGCGAGGCCGTCGCCTCCAAGCCGACGGTGATCACCCTCACCGGGTCCGGGCAGGGCGCCGCGTACGGCCACACGGTCGTGCGGCTGGAGCCGATGGCCGAGGCCGTGGTCGTCCTCGACCACCAGGGCAGCGCCGTCTACGCCGACAACGTCGAGTTCGTCGTGGGCGAGGGCGCCACGCTCAAGGTCGTCAGCCTGCAGGACTGGGCCGACGACGCCGTGCACGTCTCCCACCACCACGCCCTGCTGGCCAAGGACGCGACCTTCCGCGGCTTCGTGGTCACCCTCGGCGGCGACCTGGTCAGGCTGTCCCCGTCGGTCTCCTACGAGGGCCCCGGCGGCGACGCCGAGCTGAACGGCCTCTACTTCGTCGACGCCGGCCAGCACCTGGAGCACCGCCTGCTCGTCGACCACTCCAAGCCCGGCTGCCGCAGCAACGTCGACTACCGCGGCGCGCTGCAGGGCCAGGACGCCCACGCGGTCTGGATCGGCGACGTCATCATCCGCGTCGAGGCCGAGGGCACCGACACCTACGAGCTCAACCGCAACCTGTTGCTCACCGACGGCGCCCGCGCCGACTCGGTGCCCAACCTGGAGATCCTCACCGGCGAGGTCGCCGGGGCGGGTCACGCCAGCGCCTCGGGCCGTCTCGACGACGAGCACATCTTCTACCTCCAGGCCCGCGGGATCCCCTTCGAGGACGCACGCCGTCTCGTCATCAGGGGCTTCTTCGCGCAGCTGCTGGAGAAGATCGAGGTTCCCGAGCTTCGCGAGCGGGTGCTCGCCCGGGTCGAGGCGGAGCTTGAGAAGTGACGTTCGAGAAGGTCTGCAAGCTCGCCGACATCCCCGACGAGGGAGTGATCGGCCTTGAGGTCGGCGACACCCCCGTCGCCCTGGTCCGCCGGGGCGAGGAGGTCTTCGCGCTGCACGACGTCTGCTCCCACGCCGAGGTGAAGCTCAGCGAGGGAGAGGTCTACGACGGCACCCTGGAGTGCTGGCTGCACGGCTCGTGCTTCGACCTGCGCTCGGGCAAGCCCACCGGGCCGCCCGCCAACAAGCCCGTCCCCGTATACCGAGTAAAGATCGATGGCGATGACGTCCTCGTCTCGCTCTCGAAGGAGTCATAAAGTGTCTGACACGAGCCGAGTTCCCTCGGGTTCCACCCTGGAGATCCGCGACCTGCACGTCACCGTCGCCGACAAGGAGATCCTGCGCGGCGTCAACCTGACCGTGCGGGCCGGCGAGACCCACGCCATCATGGGCCCCAACGGCTCGGGCAAGTCCACGCTCGCGTACGCGATCGCCGGCCACCCCAAGTACACGATCACCAGTGGCCAGGTCCTGCTCGACGGGGTCGACCTGCTGGAGCTCACGGTCGACGAGCGCGCCCGCGCCGGCCTGTTCCTCGCCATGCAGTACCCGGTCGAGGTCCCCGGCGTCAGCGTCTCCAACTTCCTGCGCACCGCCGTCACCTCCATCCGCGGCGAGGCCCCCAAGCTCCGCGAGTTCGCCAAGGACCTCAAGTCCGGCATGGACGCGCTGTCCATCGACGCGACCTTCGCCCAGCGCAACGTCAACGAGGGCTTCTCCGGCGGCGAGAAGAAGCGCCACGAGATCCTCCAGCTGGAGCTCCTCAAGCCGAAGATCGCCGTCCTCGACGAGACCGACTCCGGCCTCGACGTCGACGCGCTGCGCGTGGTCTCCGAGGGCATCAACCGCTTCCGCTCCGGCGAGACCGGCGTGCTGCTCATCACCCACTACACCCGCATCCTGCGCTACGTGAAGCCGGACTTCGTCCACGTCTTCTCCGCCGGGCGGATCGTGGAGCAGGGCGGCCCCGAGCTCGCCGAGAAGCTCGAGGCGGAGGGCTACGAGGCCTACACGAAGGCGTCGGCCTGATGGACACCGGCCTTGACGTGGAGAGGATCAGGAAGGACTTCCCGGTCCTCTCCCGCGAGCTTCCCGGCGGCAGGCCGCTCATCTACCTCGACTCGGGCAACTCCTCGCAGAAGCCGACCCAGGTGGTCGAGGTGATGCGCGAGCACATGGCGATGCACTACAGCAACGTCGGCCGTGCCATGCACGTGCTGGGCGCGGAGTCCACCGAGGCGTACGAGGACGCCCGCGACAAGGTCGCCGCCTTCATCGGCGCGCCCGACCGCGACGAGGTCGTCTTCACCAAGAACGCCTCCGAGGCGCTCAACCTGGTGGCGTACGCCTTCGGCAACCCCATCGGCACCGACCCCCGCTTCCGGCTCGGGCCGGGCGACGAGATCGTCATCTCCGAGATGGAGCACCACTCCAACATCGTGCCGTGGCAGATGCTCGCGCAGCGCACGGGCGCGACGCTGCGGTGGTTCTCCGTCACCGACTCCGGCCGCCTGGACCTGTCCAACCTCGGCGAGCTCGTCAACGAGCGCACGAAGATCGTCTCGATCGTGCACCAGTCGAACGTGCTGGGCACGGTCAACCCGGTCGCCCCGGTGCTCGCCAGGGTCCGCGAGGTCGGCGCGCTGATGATGCTCGACGCCTCCCAGTCGGTGCCCCACCGGAAGGTGGACGTGGCCGCGCTGGGCGTCGACTTCCTCGCCTTCACCGGCCACAAGGTCCTCGGCCCGTCGGGGATCGGCGTGCTGTGGGGCCGCGGCGAGCTGCTCGAGGCGATGCCCCCGTTCCTGGGCGGCGGCGAGATGATCGAGGCGGTCTGGATGGACCACTCGACCTACGCGCCCGCGCCGCACAAGTTCGAGGCGGGCACCCCGCCCATCGTCGAGGCCATCGGTCTCGGTGCCGCGATCGACTACCTGTCCGAGATCGGGATGGACGCCGTCACGCGCCACGAGCGCGAGCTCACGGCGTATGCGCTCGACGCTCTGGGGGAGGTCCCGGGGCTGCGGGTGATCGGCCCGCTGGACCTCGAAGACCGGGGCGGCACGGCCTCGTTCACCCTGGAGGGGATTCACCCGCACGACGTCGGGCAGATCCTGGATGACAACTTCGGGGTGGCCGTGCGCGTGGGGCACCACTGCGCCCGACCGCTCCACCTGAGGTTCGGGATTCCCGCGACCACGCGGGCGTCCTTCTACCTCTACAACACACCGGCCGAGATCGACGCCCTGGTCCGCGGCCTCCACCACGTGCGGAAGGTGTTCGCCTAGCCATGCCCGAGCAGTCGAGCCGGCGAGCGGGCGGACGGCGGGCGGCGGATGCCCGCCGCACGGCGTCCGGCGACGCGCGAGCGTACGGCGCAGCGAACGAGAAGGTGAGCACGGCCCTATGATCGCCGAGTCCATGTACCAGGAGCTGATCCTGGAGCACTACAAGCACCCGCAGGGGAGGGGGCTCCGCGATCCGTACGACGCCGAGGTCCACCACGTGAACCCGACGTGCGGTGACGAGATCACCATGCGCGTGAAGCTGGGCGACGGCGGCAAGGTCGAGGACGTCTCCTACGACGGGCAGGGCTGTTCCATCAGCCAGGCCGCGGCCTCCGTGCTGCACGAGCTGGCCACCGGCTCGACCGTCGACGACACCCTCGGCGTCGTGGACGAGTTCACCCGGCTCATGCAGGGCAGGGGAAAGGTGGAGGCGGACGAGGACGTGCTGGGCGACGCCGTCGCCTTCGCCGGGGTCGCCAAGTTCCCCGCTCGGGTGAAGTGCGCGCTACTGGCGTGGATGGCCTACAAGGACGCGGTCGTGAGGAGCACCAAATGAGCAAGGCTGTAGAGACCCCCACCACGGCGTACGACGGGGACACCACCCATGACGAGGTCATGGAGGCTCTCAAGGACGTCGTGGACCCCGAGCTCGGCATCAACGTCGTCGACCTGGGCCTGATCTACGGACTCCACCTGGACGCCGCCGAGCAGGGCGGCGAGGGCGCTGCGGGCGGCGAGGGCGTCACCTTGCCGGTCGCCACCATCGACATGACGCTGACCAGCGCGGCCTGCCCGCTGACCGACGTCATCGAGGACCAGGCGCACTCGGCCCTGGAGGGCATGGTCTCCGACGTGAAGATCAACTGGGTGTGGCTGCCGCCGTGGGGCCCGGACAAGATCACCGACGAGGGGCGCGAGCAGCTCCGGATGTTGGGTTTCAACGTCTGAGAAGTGGTTTCCGGTACGGCTCGCACCCCCCGGGGTTCGGGCCGTACCCAATTGTGTGAGAGGATTTCCGAGGCCGGGAAGAAAAGCCCGGCCTGGAGTGTTGACTCCAACCGACGGACAAGCGGCCGGCCGATGCCGGACGCCCCGACCGAACCCGGCACTGCGAACGCCGGGTATGCTTGATCGTGGTTTGACTGCGTGCGGGTAAGCTAGACCCGCCCCGTGCGGTGCGCCTCGACTTGCACCGCACTACCGCCCCCATGTGGGCGTTGATCCAGCGCGGCCTCAGGCCGTGCGTTCCAGGCTCGTCCTTTCGCAGAAGTGACGTGCCCCGTTCTTCTATCGAAAGGCACGAGTCTTCGTGACCATGCTTGACGCTGTTCTGCCCGAAATCACCGACATCACCGAGATCTCCCAGGCCCCCGCAGGCGTGTCCGAGTTCACTCTCCTCGGCCTGCCGAAGCCGCTGGTGACCGGTCTCTCCCGTTCGGGCATCGACAGTCCCTTCCCCATCCAGCGGGCCACGATCCCCGACATTCTCGCCGGTCACGACGTTCTCGGCCGCGGCCAGACCGGCTCCGGCAAGACGCTCGCCTTCGGCCTGCCCATGATGACCCGCATCGCCGGCGCCAAGGCCCGTCCCGGCCACCCGCTGGCCGTCGTCCTGGTCCCGACCCGCGAGCTCGCCATGCAGGTGACCGACGCGCTCGAGCCGCTCGGCCGCGGCCTGTCGCTGCGGATGAAGACCGTCGTCGGCGGCATGTCCATGGGCCGCCAGATCGAGGCGCTGCGCCGCGGTGTCGAGGTCGTCGTGGCCACCCCCGGCCGCCTGACCGACCTCATGCAGCAGGGTGAGTGCATGCTGGACGAGGTCCAGGTGACGATCCTCGACGAGGCCGACCACATGTGCGACCTCGGCTTCTTCCCGGTCGTCAGCGCGATCCTGCAGCAGACCCCGGCCGACAGCCAGCGCCTGCTGTTCTCCGCCACCCTCGACGGCGACGTCGACAAGCTCGTCCGCCGCTTCCTCACCAACCCGGTGACCCACTCGATGGCCCCGGCCGCCTCCTCGGTCGACACCATGGAGCACCACGTGCTGGAGGTGCACCGCGACGACAAGTTCCCGGTGACCGCCGAGATCGCCAACCGCGAGGGCCGGACCATCATCTTCGTGCGCACCCAGCACGGGGTCGACCGGCTGTGCAAGCAGCTCGCCCAGGTCGGCATCCGGGCCGGCGGCCTGCACGGCGGCAAGCGCCAGAACCAGCGCACCCGCATCCTGGCCGAGTTCAAGGAAGGCACGATCAACGTCCTGGTCTGCACGGACGTCGCGGCCCGCGGCATCCACGTCGACAACATCAGCCTCGTGCTGCACGTCGACCCGCCCCAGGACCACAAGAGCTACCTGCACCGCGGTGGCCGTACCGCCCGCGCCGGGGAGAAGGGCACCGTCATGACGCTGGTGCTCCCCAACGAGCGCCGCTCCACCGACTCGATGACCCGCCGCGCGGGCATCAAGCCGTTCCGCATCAAGGCCACCCCGGGCCACCCGCGCCTGGAAGAGGTCGCCGGCGCGCGTACGCCCACCGGCGAGCCGATCCCGGTCTGGGAGCCCTCGGCGCCGGCCGCCAAGCAGCGTCAGGGCCGCGGCGGCTTCGGCGGCAACGGTGGCGGCGGGCGTGGCCCGCGCCGCTTCCGCTCCGACCGTCCCGCCCACGGCGCCGGTGAGGGCCAGCAGCCCCGCGAGCGTTCCTTCGGTGACGACAACCGCGGCGGCGGCGCCTCCGGTGGCGGCCAGTACCGCTCCGAGCGCCCGGCCGGCGGCGGTTACCGTTCCGAGCGCCCGGCGGGCGGTGGCTTCCGCTCCGAGCGTCCCACCGGTGGCTACCGCGGTGGCGAGCGGCGCGAGCCGTTCCGCGCCGACCGTCCGGCCCCGGCCGGCGGCGGTTACCGCTCCGAGCGTCCCGCGGGCGAGCGCGAGCCGTTCCGCGGCGAGCGCCAGGGCGGCGGCTTCCGCGGCGGGGAGTTCCGCGCCGACGGCCGCGGCTCCGCCCCGCGCGGTGGCGGCAGCCGCTACGGCCGCTGATCACCTCGTAGGACCCGAGGGTCCTACCGCGACACCCTGAAGGGCCGGTACGGCATCCGCCGTACCGGCCCTTCGGCTTTCCGGGGCTTTGCGGGGCTTTCCAGGGCTTTGCCCGGGGCTTCGCGCGACCGCGTCGGCGCCGAGCCGCCGCCCGGCCGGCGCCCGCCGGCGGCATGTCGCCCTGGCCGGGCCTTCCCGGTGGCCGGCGGGACAACGGCGGCAGGGGTCGATGCCGGCGGCTGCCGGATCCCGTGGTTGACGATCTAGCTTCAGCCGTCATTATGGCTGTATATCCCGCTATTTCCGTTCAACTTCGAATGCCCTGGGGGCCGGGCACTCTCCGCCGGGCTGCCCGCGTGATCAATTGATGCGTCCGGGATCTCCGAGATAAGAGGATAAATGCGCCTTTCGTGGTCCAGCCTCCGTGTTCTCGCTCGCCTTCCCCTCGTCGTCCTGCTGGCCACGGCCGTCGCCGCCGTTCCCACCGCGTCCCACGCCACGTCCGCCGTTCCCCACGCCGCGTCCTCAGCGTCCTCAGCGTCCTCAGCGTCCTCAGCGCAGAGTTACCGCGTCCTGCAGCTCAACCTCTGCCACAGCGGCGTCAACACCTCCTGTTTCAACGGGGCCGACGTCATCCAGGAGGCGCGCGACATCATCGGCGCCAGGCAGCCGCAGGCCGTCACGCTCAACGAGATCTGCCGCGACGACCTGGCCCAGTTGGCCCCCTCGATGGGGAACGGCCACCGGGCGTTCGCCCCGGCGCTGCGGCCCGACGGCACGCCGGTGCGCTGCGTCAACGGGGACGAGTACGGCAACGGGCTGCTCTTCCGCGCCACCGGGGCGACGAACTTCTCCGGCGTCTACGCCACCCAGGACGGCGGGAGCGAGAGGCGCGTCTACGTGTGCGCCGAGTTCCCCGACCTCACCGGTTGCACCACCCACCTGTCGACCACGGGGAGCGTCGCCATGGCGCAGTGCAAGGCCGCCATCGCCATGCTGCGCGACCGGGGCGCCGCCACCAGGCCGACCTTCCTGGCCGGTGACTTCAACATGAGGTACGCGCCGCTGTTCGGGCAGAACGTCCAGAACTGCAACTCCGCTCCCTTCTTCAGGAAGGGGGACGGGGACGTGCAGCACGTCTTCGCGGCGAGCATGGGCTTCGAGCGCACCGACGTCATCTCCATGAGGTACACCGACCACCCCGCGCTGCTCGTCACCCTGACCAAGCCGTGACGGGGCCGTGACGGGGCCGTGACGGGGCCTCGCCGGTCAGGCCCCTCGCAGGGACCCGGCCGGCGGGGGCGGGGGAGCGGTGCTGCCCCTGGGAGTGAGGCGGGCGGCCTCGTCCTGGTAGGGGCCGGCCTCCTCCCCGGCGACGAGGGAGAGGAGCCTGCGGGCGGCGTGGGCGCCGTAGGCGGAGATGTCGCGGCTCAACGCGGTGAGCGGCGGGCGGACGACCCGCGAGAGCGGGGAGTCGTCCCAGGCGACGAT
The DNA here is from genome assembly GCF_051918945.1 of Streptosporangium sp. LJ11. Lineage (NCBI taxonomy): Bacteria > Bacillati > Actinomycetota > Actinomycetes > Streptosporangiales > Streptosporangiaceae > Streptosporangium > Streptosporangium sp. LJ11. The sequence goes on along the minus strand of NZ_JBPXMB010000013.1, from coordinate 151,850 downwards.
GGACAGGTCGCGCGGGACGTCCAGGCGCAGGTCCTGGGCGGCCGACAGCCCGGCGACGGCCATGATGTCGTTGTCGTAGACGATCGCGGTGGGCCGGGCGGGGGAGCCGAGCAGGCGCCGGGTGGCGCGGGCGCCCTCCTCGCCGGTGTGGTCGGTGTGCACGGTCACCTGCTCGGCGACGCCGTCGCAGGCCTCGGCGAAGGCGCGGTCGCGCAGCACGGTGTGCACCAGGTGCGGCGGCCCGGCGACCCTGGCGATCCTGCGGTGGCCGAGCGCGACGAGATACTCCACCGTCTCGCGGACGGCGCCGCCGACGTCGGACCAGACGGGGACCAGCGACCCCGCCCCCGCCGGATCGCCGATCACCACGGCCGGCAGGCCCAGCGCCTCGAAGGCGGGGATCCGGGGGTCGTCCACGTGCAGGTCGACCAGGATGGCGCCGTCGACGCGGCCCTCTCCCCACCAGCGGCGGTAGACCGCGACCTCCTGACCGTGGTCGGCGACCACCTGCAGCATGAGCGCGTACGAGCGGGCCGACAGCTCGCCCTCGATGCCGCTGACGAGCTCCATGAAGAAGGGGTCCATGCCGAGGGTGCGGGCCGGGCGGCACAGGGCCAGGCCGACGGTGTGGGCCCGCGCGCCGTTCAGGGCGCGGGCCGCGCTGCTGGGACGCCAGCCGATCTCCTCGGCGATCGCCAGGATCCTGGCGCGGGTGCCCTCCGAGACGCCGGGCTGCCCGTTGAGGGCGTACGAGACGGCGCCCTTCGAGACCCCGGCCCGCCTTGCGACGTCCGCGATCGTCGGTCTCCTCATGATCCTCTCTCCCCGACCGCTCCCCTCCTGCCTGCGGTGATTGTAGCTGAACCGGTCTAGCCGCCTATTGACAGTGCAGACACATTGACTTTACGGTCGCGTTACTTATCCGGTTCAGCAAGCGCATGCGGTCGCGTTTAAATCGGTTGGGAGCGCTCCCATGCTGGAGAGGAGACTGTCGATGCGGATTCGACGAAGGTTCGCGATCCTCGGGGCGGCGGCCTGCGCGGCCTGCATGGCCGTGGCGGGGTGCACCGGAGGGTCCACCACGCCGTCCGCTCCGAGCGCGGCGCCGCAGGGTTCCGGCGGAGCGGCCCCGTCGGCCGGAGCGGGCGGGGCGGGTGACGCGAACGCCGCGTTCCCCCGCAACGAGACCCTGTACACCAGCGGCACCCAGTGGGGTCCCCCGGCCAACTGGAACCCGCTGCGGACCTGGGACTCGGCCGTCGGCACCAAGGGGCTCATCTACGAGACCCTGTTCCTGTACGACCCCCAGACGGACAAGTTCACCCCCTGGCTGGCCGAGAGCGGCACCTGGACGGACGACAAGACCTACGAGCTCAAGCTCCGGCAGGGGGTCACCTGGGCCGACGGCAAGCCCTTCACCGCCGACGACGTCGTCTTCACGGTCGAGCTCGGCAAGATGAAGACCGTCCCCTACGCCAACCTGTGGGACTGGCTGGAGAAGGCGGAGGCGGTCGATCAGGGTACGGTCAGGTTCACCTTCTCCAAGGCCAACTACCAGCAGTGGGCCAACTGGGTCTACGGCAACGCGATCGTCCCCAAGCACATCTGGGAAGGGCTCTCCGAGGAGGAGGTGCTGAACGGCGTCAACGAGAAGCCGGTCGGCACCGGGCCGTACGCCTACCACAGCCACGACCAGGACCGGATGGCCCTGGTCAAGCGCGACGGCTGGTGGGCCACCGCCGCGCTGGGCAAGGACGTCAAGCCCAAGTACGTCGTCGACATCGTCAACTCCAGCAACGAGGTCGCGATGGGCCTGCTGCTGCAGAAGGGCCTGGACCTCAGCAACAACTTCCTGCCCGGGGTGGCCAACCTCGTCAAGGGCAACTTCGGCGTCCAGACGTACTATCCGGAACCGCCCTACATGCTCTCGGCCAACACCGCCTTCCTGGTGCCCAACACCACGAAGAAGCCGATGAACGACCCCGCCTTCCGCAAGGCGCTCGCCAACTCCATCGACACCAAGAAGATCGTCGAAGGCGTCTACGGCAACCTGGTCAAGGCGGCGAGCCCGACCGGCCTGCTGCCGCAGTGGGACAAGTACGTCGACCAGGCCGTGGTGAGCGAGAAGGGCTTCTCCTTCGACACCAAGAAGGCGAAGAAGCTCCTGGCCGACGCCGGGTACAAGGACGGCGACGGCGACGGGTTCGTGGAGAACAAGGACGGCTCCAAGGCCTCGCTGAAGCTCATCGTCCCGGCCGGGTGGACCGACTGGATGGAGGCGAGCCGGGTCATCGCCGAGGGCGCCAAGGCGGCCGGGATCGACCTCACCCCCGACTTCCCCGACTACAACGCGCTGGTCGACCAGCGCACGTCCGGCAAGTTCGACCTGCTGCTCAACAACGAGCGGCAGCTGTCCAACACCCCCTGGATGTACTACGACTACATGTTCCGGCTGCCGATCAACAAGCAGCAGAACACCGTCAACTTCGGCCGCTACGAGAACAAGAAGGTCTGGGACCTCGTCCAGGAGCTCGACGGCAAGAAGGCCGACGACGCCGAGGGCATGAAGCAGGTCGCCTCGGAGATCCAGAAGATCCACCTGGACGATCTGCCGGTGATCCCGCTCTGGTACAACGGCCTGTGGGCGCAGACCAGCAACGCGGTCTGGACCAACTGGCCGTCCTCGGCCGCGGGCACCCCCAAGACCCCGCCGACCATGTGGCGCAACTGGCTGGAGCTGGGCGGGGTGCTGACCCTGACCGAGCTGAAGCCCGCCGGCGGCTGACCCCGCGATCCTCGTCCCCCTCCCCGCGCGCCGCCCGGACGTCCCGTCCGGACTCCCGCCCGGTACGTCCGCCCGGACTCCGGGCGGGCCCGCCGGGCCCCGTTCCGGGGCCGCACGGGGGAGGGGCTCATCTCGCCGATTCTGGAGGATCGCGTGCGACGCTATTTCGGCCGGAAGCTGCTCGTGTACGGGCTCACCTTCCTCGTGGCCGTCACGATCAACTGGATGATCCCGCGCTTCATGCCCGGCGACCCGGTCCAGAGCATGCTGGCCAGGGCCAACGTGTCACAGCCTGCCGCCGTGGAGGCGATGCGCGCCCACTACACGAACCTGTTCGGGCTCGACCTGCCGCTCTGGAAGCAGTACGCCAACTTCTGGGCCGCGCTCTTCCGGGGCGACCTGGGCACCAGCATCTGGCTGTTCCCCACCCCGGTGACCGACGTCATCGTGCGGGCGGTGCCGTACACGCTGGCGCTGCTCATCCCGTCCATCCTGCTCAGCTGGTGGGCGGGCAACAGGTTCGGCGCCTTCGCGGCCAGGCGGAAGTGGCTGGACAACACGGCCCTGCCGATCGGGTACGTGCTCACCGCCACGCCCTACATGTGGCTGGCCATCCTGATGGCCTGGGGGCTGGGCGTCGTCGCGGGGGTCTTCCCCGTCTCCGGCGGCTACAGCTTCTCCATGCGGCCCAACTGGTCGTGGGAGTTCCTCGGGGACCTGGCGCTGCACTGGTTCCTGCCGTTCGTCTCGCTCTTCCTCGTCGCGTTCGGCGGCTGGGCGATCGGCATGCGCAACATGATCATTTACGAGCTGGAGGCCGACTACTCCACCTACCTGTCCTCGCTCGGGGCCTCGCAGCGGCTCATCCGTCGCTACGCGTTCAGGAACGCGGTCCTGCCGCAGATCACCGGCCTGGCCCTGCAGCTCGGCGTGCTCGTGGCCGGAGCCCTGGTCACCGAGATCGTCTTCTCCTATCCGGGACTCGGCCACCTGATCCTCAAGGCGATCCAGAACCAGGACTTCTTCCTGCTGCAGGGGGCCTTCCTGTTCATCGTCGTGGGCGTGCTGATCGCCAACTTCATCATCGACATCGTCTACGTCCTGGTCGATCCGCGTACCAGGACCGGGATGGGAGGGGAGGCCGCGTGACCGCCGTGCCCGCGGACCCGCGCCCGGACGGGAAGGCCGTCGTGACGGCCGTGCCCGCGAGGCGCCGCGAGGGCCTGTACTTCGCGATGCGCAACGGGAAGCTGCTGGCGGGGCTGGCCGTGCTGGTCCCGCTGCTCGTCCTGGCCGTCGCCGCTCCCGTGATCGCCGGAGGCGACCCCAACGCCTACGTCGCCACCCCCGCCTCGCCGCCCTCGGCCGAGCACTGGTTCGGCACCACCATGTTCGGCCAGGACATCTTCGCCCAGTTCGTCTACGGCCTGAGTCTCACCTTCCAGGTGGGGGTGCTCGGCGGCGGGCTGGCCGCGATCATCGGCATGACGGTCGGCTTCACCGCCGGGTACCGGGGCGGGCTGGTCGACGAGGTGCTGAACATGCTCACCAACATCGTCCTGGTCCTGCCCGCGCTCGCGGTGCTGCTGATCGTCAACGCCTACCTCGGGGTCCGCAGCGTCGGCGTGCAGGCGCTCTTCATCGGGCTCACCTCCTGGCCCTGGGCGGCCAGGGCCATCAGGGCCCAGACGTTCTCGCTGCGCTCGCGCGACTTCGTGGACCTGGCCCGGCTCAGCGGGGTACGCACCTGGAAGATCATCGCCAGGGAGATCGCGCCCAACATGAGCTCGTACCTCTTCATGACCTTCATCCTGCTGTTCGGCGGGTCGGTCCTGATCGCCGCCTCGCTCGACTTCATCGGCCTCGGTCCCAGCGAGGGCGTCTCGCTCGGCCTGATGCTCAACAACGCGGCCCGCTGGAGCGCCCTCCACCTGGGCATGTGGTGGTGGTTCGTCCCGCCGGGGGCCGGGATCACCGCCATCGTCGGCGCCCTCTACGTGATGAACGTCGGCCTCGACGAGGTGTTCAACCCGAAACTGCGGGAGCTGTGAATGACTCTGCGCGTGAACGACCTGCGGGTCCACTACCGGACCCTGCGCGGCGAGGTGCGGGCGCTCGACGGCGTCAGCTTCGACGTCGGCGACGGCGAGATCCTCGGCCTGGCGGGCGAGTCCGGCTGCGGCAAGACGACCCTCGGCAAGAGCCTCATCAGGATGGACGGCCGGATGCGGCTGGCCGGGGGCGGTGCCGAGCTGGACGGCGAGGAGCTGCCGATCGGCGACGACCGCCGGATGAACCCCTTCCGGTTCAGCCGGGTCTCCCTCATCCCGCAGTACTCCATGAGCGCGCTGAACCCCACCAGGAAGATCGGCCGGATGGTCGCCGAACTGCTCGCCTCCCGGGGCGAGCGCCTCGACGTCACCGAGCTGGAACGTCGTCTCGACCTGGTCGAGCTGCCCCGCGGCGTCCTGGACCGCTACCCGATCGAGCTGTCGGGCGGGATGAAGCAGCGGATGGTGATGGTCGTCTCCACCCTGCTCGACCCGTCCCTGCTCATCGCCGACGAGATCACCTCCGCGCTCGACGTGTCGACCCAGAAGGCCGTGGCCAGGACCCTGGTGGAGTTCAGGGACCGGGGTTTCGTGCGCAGCATGATCTTCATCACCCACGACATCTCGCTGACCTACCAGATCGCCGACACGATCATGGTCATGTACGCGGGGAGGCTGGCCGAGAAGGCTCCGGCAGGGGTGATCGTCAACGAGCCGCGCCATCCGTACACGCGGATGCTGATCTCCTCGCTGCCCGAGGTCGGCGTCCGCCACGCCGAGCGCAGGCTGTCGGGCATCCCCGGGAGGCCTCCCTCGCTGCTCGACCCGCCCTCCGGCTGCCGGTTCAGGGACCGCTGCCCGCTCGCCTTCGAAAGATGCGCGGAGGACCCTCCGCCGGTCGAGGTCGCCCCCGGCCACCACGTCGCCTGCTGGAAGGCCTGACCCGAAGGATTCACGACGATGCTGAGACTCGAAGGGGTCACCAAGACCTACAGGGTGGGTGCCTTCGGCACCGCGACCCTCACCGCCGTCGACGACGTGAGCCTGGACCTGGCACCGGGGGAGGTGGTCTCCCTCATCGGCGAGAGCGGCAGCGGCAAGACGACCCTCGGCAAGACCGTCCTCGGGCTGATCCGCCCGACGAAGGGCGTGATCACCCTCGACGGTGCCCCCGCCAGGCCGGGCAAGGCGTACTACCGGCACGTGCAGGGCGTGTTCCAGGACCCGTTCAGCTGCTACAACCCGATCTTCAAGGCCGACCGGGTGCTGCAGATGATCAAGGACGAGTACTTCCCCGGCGTCGCCGCCTCCGAGTGGGACGGCAGGATCGACGCGTCGCTCAAGGACGTCGGCCTCGATCCCGGGCAGATCCTGGGCCGCTACCCGCACCAGCTCAGCGGCGGCCAGCTGCAGCGCCTGCTGATCGCCAGGGCGCTCCTGCTCGACCTCAGGTACCTCGTCGCCGACGAGATCACCAGCATGCTCGACGCGTCCACCAGGATCGACGTCCTCAACCTGCTCGCCGACCTGAAGTCGCGCGGCCTCGGGGTGCTGTTCGTCACCCACGACCTGTCGCTGGGCAACTACATCAGCGAGCGGGCCGTGGTCCTGTACCGGGGGCAGGTGGTCGAGTCCGGTCCCACCGGCATGGTGTTCGGCAACCCCCTCCACCCGTACACGGCCAGGCTGCTGTCGTCGGTGCCCAGGCTCACCGCCCGGTGGGACGGCGAGCCCGCCGCCCCCGCAGAAGACGTGCGGGAAGGACCCTCCACACTGGTGGAGGCCGAACCGGGTCACCTCGTCCGGCGGGGCGACACCGCATCCATGGGGAGTGTGAATTGAGGGCGCTACACGACGGCTGGACCCTTCACCAGGTGGGCGCGGGCATCTCCCGCGTCCCGGCCACGGTGCCGGGGTGCGTGCACACCGACCTGTTGGCCGCCGGTCTCGTCGAGGACCCGTACCTGGACGACAACGAGAACCGGCTGACCTGGATCGGGCGCTCCGGCTGGGACTACGAGACGGTCTTCGTCTGGCACGCCGACGGGCACGACCGCACCGACCTGGTCTGCGAGGGCCTCGACACGGTCGCCACGGTCGAGCTCAACGGCGTCCGGGTCGCGAGCACGGCCAACCAGCACCGCTCCTACCGCTTTCCCGTACGGGAGCTGCTGCGCGAGGGCGAGAACACGCTGCGGGTGCGCTTCGCCTCCCCGGTGGCCTACGCCGAGGCGCGCAGGGCCGAGCTGGGCGACCGGCCCGGCAGCTACGAGGCGCCCTACCAGTTCATCCGCAAGATGGCCTGCAACTTCGGCTGGGACTGGGGCCCGGCCGTGGTCACCTCCGGCATCTGGCGGCCCATCGGCCTGGACGGCTGGAGCGGGGCCAGGCTGGCGTCGGTGCGGCCGCTGGTGAGCGGCGACGGGCGGGTCGAGGCGCACGTCACGGTCGAACGTGCCGACGACATGTCGGCCGCGCCCCTCACGCTGACCGCGGAGGTGGCCGGGGTCGTGGCGGAGACGGTGCTGGCCCCCGGCGAGCGCGAGGCCGTCTTGGAGGTACGGGTGCCCGAGCCCCGGCGCTGGTGGCCGCGCGGGTACGGCGCCCAGGACCGCTACGAGCTGACCGTGGGCCTGTCCGGACAGGGCGGCGAGGACACCTGGACGCGGCGGATCGGCTTTCGCGACGTGCGCCTGGACCGGGCCGGCGAGGGCTTCACCGTGGTCGTCAACGACGTGCCGGTGTTCGTGCGCGGCGTCAACTGGATCCCCGACGACTGCTTCCCGGCCCGCGTCACCCGCGAACGCCTGGCCGAACGCTTCGGCCAGGCCACCGGCGCGAACGTCAACCTGCTGCGGGTGTGGGGCGGCGGCCTGTACGAGAGCGAGGACTTCTACGACCTGGCCGACGAGCTCGGCCTGCTCGTCTGGCAGGATCTCCCCTTCGCCTGCGCCGCCTACCCCGAGGAGGAACCCTTCGCCACCGAGGTCGAGGCCGAGGTCCGCGAGAACCTCGCCCGGCTGTCCTGGCGCCCCTCCCTGGCGCTGTGGTGCGGCAACAACGAGGCCCTCGAAGGCCACGCCGACTGGGGCTGGCAGGACGAGCTGGACGGGCGCACCTGGGGCGCGGGCTTCTACCACGGGCTGTTCCCGGCCCTGGTGGCCGAACTCGACCCCACCCGCCCCTACTGGCCGGGCAGCCCGTACTCCGGCCACCCCGGCCTGCCGCCCAACGCCCCCGCCCACGGCACCACCCACATCTGGGACGTGTGGAACCGCGAGGACTACACCCACTACGCCACCTACGCCCCCCGCTTCGCCGCCGAGTTCGGCTTCCAGGGCCCGCCGGCCCACGCCACGCTGCGCGAGGCCGTCAGCGGCGAGCTGACCCCCGACGCGCCCCTGGTCCTGCACCACCAGAAAGCCCACGAGGGCAACGCCAAGCTCCTGCGCGGCCTGGGCGAGCACCTGCCGACCCCGCAGACCTACGACGACTGGCACTACCTGACCCAGCTCAACCAGGCCAGGGCGGTCACCTTCGGCGTCGAACGCTTCCGCGCCCTGGCCCCCTACTGCGCCGGCACCATCGTCTGGCAGCTCAACGACTGCTGGCCGGTCACCTCCTGGTCGGCCGTCGACGGCCGCGGCCGGCGCAAGCCGCTGTGGTACGCGCTGCGCCGCGTCTACGCCGACCGTCTCCTGAGCGTCCAGGACGGCGCCGTGGCCGTGGTCAACGACGGCCCGGAACCCTGGACGGGCGAGCTGGAACTCCAGCGGCTCGCCCTGAGCGGGGAACCGCTGGCCAAGGAGAGCGTCCGGGTCGACGTGGCACCCCGCTCGGTGACGAGGGTGCCGCTCCCGGACCCGGTGGCCGTCCCGGGAGACCCGTCGGCCGAGCTGCTGTCGGTACGGCTGGGCGGGCACCGCACGCTCCACTTCTTCGCCGAGGACACCCGCGTCGCCTTCCCCGCCGCCGTCCACGACACCGAGGTGGCCGAGGCGGAGGGCGGCGGCCTGGACGTCACCGTCACCGCCCGCACCCTCCTGCGCGACCTGGCCCTGTTCCCCGACCGCCTCGACCCGGCCTCCTCGGTCGACGACATGCTCATCACCCTGCTGCCCGGCGAGAGCGTCACCCTGCACGTCACCGGCTCGCCCGACCCCGCCGCCCTCGTCACCCGCCCGGTGCTGCGCTGCGTCAACGGCTGAGCGCTCCGGGGAGGTTTCCGGCCGTCCGGGGGAAAGGGGACGACGACCGGGCGGCGCGCGTCCCAGAGCGTGGACCTGCACGCGCCGGGGGCCGACGGCCCGTTAGGCTTGACGGGCACATCCGACGACGCCGAGAGAGACCATGAAGACCTTCGAAGAGCTGTACGCCGAGCTGTCCGACAAGGCGCGCACCCGGCCCGAGGGCTCGGGCACCGTGGCCGCGCTGGACGCCGGGGTCCATGCCATCGGCAAGAAGGTCGTGGAGGAGGCCGCCGAGAGCTGGATGGCGGCCGAGCACGAGTCGAACGAGCGGGCCGCCGAGGAGATCTCCCAGCTCCTCTACCACGTGCAGGTCCTCATGATCGCCAAGGGGATCGGACTGGACGAGGTCTACAAGCATCTGTGAGCCGGTGCGCCCGGCTCCGGCCCTCGTAGGCAATCCCGTCCACCTGTAAGGAAGCCCGCCATGCTGCGTCTCGCCGTACCCAACAAGGGCGCCCTCACCGAGGGTGCCCAGACGATCCTCAAGGAAGCCGGATACCGCGTCCGCAAGGACAGCAAGGAGCTCGTGGTCGCCGACCCGGAGAACTCCTGCGAGCTGTTCTTCCTGCGGCCCAAGGACATCGCCGTCTACGTCGGCGAGGGCACCCTGGACGCCGGGATCACCGGCCGCGACATGCTCCACGACTCCGGGGCGCGGGTCGAGGAGATCATCCCGCTCGGCTTCGGCCGCTCCACCTTCCGCTTCGCCGCCAACCCCGGCGACTTCGACTCCGTCGCCGACCTCAAGGGCAGGCGCGTCGCCACCGCCTACGCGGGGCTGCTGGAGACCTACCTCGCCGAGCAGGGCGTCGAGGCCCGGGTGATCAAGCTGGACGGCGCGGTCGAGACCGCCATCCGGCTGGGCGTGGCCGACGCCGTGGCCGACGTCGTGGAGACCGGCACCACGCTGCGCAACATCGGCCTGGAGGTGTTCGGCGAGCCGATCACCCACTCCGAGGGTGTGCTGATCAAGGGGGTCGGGACCGAGGAGACCCCGGGCCTGCGGCAGCTCATCCGCCGCCTGCAGGGCGTGCTGGTGGCGCGCGACTACGTGATGATGGACTACGACATCCGCGCCGAGCGGATCGAGGAGGCCATCGCCCTCACCCCCGGCATGGAGGGGCCGACGGTCTCCCCGCTGCACCGGGAGGGCTGGGTCGCGGTCCGGGCCATGGTCCCGCGCAAGGGGCACCAGCAGATCATGGACCAGCTCTGGGAGATGGGGGCCAAGGCCATCCTGGTGACCGCCATCTTCGCCTGCCGTCTCTGAGCCGCACCCTCGCCTGCCGCCCCGGCCCGTAGCGCTGGGCACCCCGGGCGCGCCGCGCACCCCGGCGGGCCCGCCCCGCGTTCCCGCGGCGCCGGGGCGGCCCGCCGCCGGGGCCGAAGAGGCGGACCTCCCCGCCCGGCCGGACCCGCGGTCAGGAGGAGAGCGTCGCGGCCTCCTCGGCCTCGATCTGCTCGTTCCACTCGCGCTTGGAGGAACGCCAGGCCTCGTCGTCGCGGCCGAGGCGCCAGTAGCCCGAGATGGAGAGTCTCTCCAGCGGGATGCCGCGCTCGGCGCGCAGGTGGCGCCTGAGGTCGCGGACGAAGCCCGCCTCGCCGTGGACGAAGGCGTGCACGTCGCCGTCGGGGAAGTCGAGCTCGCGGACCGCCCTGACCAGCAGCTCGCCGTACGGGGCGCCCCCGCGGTGCAGCCAGACGATCCGCGCGTCACCGGGGGAGTCGATCTTCTGCTCCTCCTCGGGGCCCTCGACCTCGATGAAGGCCCAGGCCGGTGCCCCGGCGGGGAGGTTCTCCAGGGCGACGGCGATGGCGGGCAGCGCGCTCTCGTCTCCCGCGAACAGGTGCCAGCCGGCCTCGGGGTCGGGCGCGTACGCGCCGCCGGGGCCGAAGAAGTGGACCTCCTCGCCCGGCCGGACCCGGTCGGCCCACGGCCCCGCGAGGCCGCTGTCGCCGTGGTGGACGAAGTCGATCGTCAGCTCGCCCGCGTCGGCGTCCCAGCGGCGGACGGTGTAGGTGCGGGTGGTGGGCCACTGCTCGCGGGGCAGGTCGCGGCGGATCGCCTCCATGTCGAACGGCCGGGGGTAGCTCACCCCGGCCGGGGCGAACAGCAGCTTGACGTAGTGGTCGGTGTACTCGTCCGCGCGGAAACCGGCGAGACCCTCGCCGCCGAGCACCACCCGGATCATGTGGGGGGTGAGCCGCTCGACCCGCCGGACCAGGCAGCTCGTCACCTTCGGTGTGCGGCGCCCGGCCTTCTCGTCTGCCATGTGTCACTCCGTGGGAATCCAAGTTAGGTATACCTAACTCGTACCATACGTCACCTGAGGGCGGCGACGGCCTTCACCGCCTGGTCCACCTGTTCGGGGGTGGTGACGATCCCGGTACCGAAACGCAGGTAGACGTCCTGGTACGGGGTGGCGCTGGTGACGATCCGGTGGTCGCGGCGGAGCCTGCCCACCGCGGTGGGGGCGTCCATGCCGTCGACCACGCAGCAGACCAGCCCGGCCGACAGCTCGGCGGAGACCGGGGTGATCAGCCGCACGTTGGGCAGGCCCGCGAGCCCCGCCTTGAGCCGGGTGGCCTGCTCGGTGATCCTGGCCGCCACCCGCTCCTTGCCGATCGCCCGGTGGAAGGCGAACGCCTCGCTCAGCGCCCAGCGGTGCTCGAAGCTGTGGTAGCCGCCGGGGGTGTGCAGCAGGCCGCCGGGGCCGTACGGCTCGTCGCCGGTCCCCGGATCGACGGTCACGTTGGAGAAGCTCGCGATCACCGGCAGCAGCGCGCCCCAGGCCTGCCCCCTGCCCCACAGGATGCCGGTGCCCCGGGGGCCGAACAGCCACTTGTGGGTGCCGCTGGCCAGGAAGTCGCAGCCCAACTCCTCCACCCCGTCGGCCATCGCGCCGAAACCGTGCACCCCGTCCACGCACAGCAGCGCCCGGTCCCCGGCGTCCCTGGAGCGGTTGGCCTCGGCGACCATGTCGGCGATCGCCCTGACCGGCATCCGCACCCCGGTGCCCGAGTGCACCCAGGTGATCGCCACCACCCGGGTCCTCGGCGTGAGCGCGGCCTTCAGCCGGGAGACGATCTCGTCGGCGGAGGCCTTGGCCGGGTCGTCGTACAGGCCGACCCTGCGGACCTTGGCGCCGGTCCTGGCGGCGAGCAGCCGCAGGCTCTCGTGGGTGGCGAAGAAGTCGTGCTCGGTGGTGAGCACGTCCTGGCCGGGGAGCAGCCGCATGCCGCTGTAGAGCAGGCCCAGGCCCATCGTGGTGCTGTCGGTGAGGGCGACGTCGGGGGCGTCGGCGCCCAGGTAGGCGGCGGCGGCCTCGCGCACCGCCCCCTCCCTGTCCTCGCCGTGCAGGTAGGCGTCGGTGTCGGTGTCGAGGCCGCGCCGGTGTTCCTCGATCGCCCGCCGCACCTGGGCCGGGTGGGAGGCGAGGACGTAGGCGGCGAACTGCGCGTAGGAGGGGTCGAGCGGGAACTGGGCCCGCACCGACTCCCAGCTGGCGGGGTCGAACGGCGGAGGCTGCGGGGCGGCGGGGGTGGCAGGGGCGGCGGGGGTGGCAGGGGTGTCGGCGGAGGTGCATCCGGACAGCGCGGCTCCGGCTCCGGCCAGGAGTCCCGCCCCGAGCAGTCCCCGCCGCCCGACCCGAGGTCCGCGATCGTCCATTCCGTGCCCCTTGTCGCCCCTCGTCGTCGTCTCGCCCTGTGCCCTTCCTACCGTGATCATGCGCGCCTGCCAAGGGGCGCGGCGCCGGCGCGGCGGATATTCGAATCTACAACGTAAAGGCGATGGCGTCCGGCATGGCGAGACGATCCGTCCCGACAACGGGCGGAACCGAGGAGCGAGGCCGGCGGGTGAAGGAGCCCTCAGCGCTGCATGGCCGCCACCTGGCGGATCAGGTCGGCGACCCGGACGACGCCCATGCAGCGGCCGACCTCGTCGGTGACGACCAGGTCGTCGTAGACGCGTTCGGCGTCGCGGCCCGCGACCTGCATGGCCGCTATGGCGGGGGTGGTCTTGGGAACCGTGCGCGCGGGGTCGGCCAGCCGCCCGGCGGCCTTCTTGCCGTGCAGGGCGTGACCGAAGCGCCCGGCGATCGACAGCAGGAAGCGGCTGCGGTCGAGGCTGCCCCTGGGACGCTGGTACTCGTCGACGAGGATCACGCTGGTGATGGACGGCTCGCTGCCGAAGGCGTCGATCACGGCCTCGGCGGTGGCCTCGTAGGGGAGGGTCACCGCGGGCAGCAGGAACTCGTGGACGCGGGGACCGAGCAGGAGCCGCGAGGGCTCCTGCTCGACGACCGGGAGCGGCACGTGCACCCGTCCCGACGGGCCGGGGATCAGCAGCGGGCCCTGGGCCAGCCGCACTCCCCAGCCGCGGATCACGGCGAGCTGCGCCTCGTCCCTCACTCCCGGGGCCAGCACGTGCGTCCCCGTTCCCCGCGCGAGCCGCGCCAGGCCCTCCCCGATCGCGGTGCGGCGCGGGTCGCCGGGCACCTGGTCGATCAGGTCCCGCGAGATCACCGCCAGGTACGGTGCCGCGTCGGCGAGCAGGTCCAGCGGGACGTGCGCGGTGCCCAGGTCGCCGACCGCGATGAGGTAGCCGATGGCGCGCAGGCCGTCCAGCCCGGTGAGCAGGGAGCGGCGCTCGAACTGGGCGAAGTCGCCTCGTACGGTGAGGATCACCTCGCGAGGCCGTCGGCCTGACGCGCGCAGGGCCTCGTGCAGCGGTGCGAGCGCGGCCGAGCCGCCGATCACCGCGGCCGTCGGCAGGGTGAGCACCAGGGGGAGCAGGGCCTCGCCCGCGGCGACGTCGCGCACCGTCTGGACGGTGGAGGAGATGTTCCCGCGTCCCTCGCCGTCCGCCTGGAAGGCGATGACGCCCCCGGTGTCGAGATCGACGACAGGCGTGACACCCGCGCCTGCCGCGGAGGCCTGCGGGACGGCTCGCGCTCTGGTCGTCACATTCCGAGCATGGGGCATTCTCTACCGTCACAGAAGTAACGCACTGTGATGTTCACCGATATTTCGCCATTCGTTGGACTTGACCAGTGAGACCGTGTGTTCGGCGAGGTCAGCCGGTAGTGTCGCGTTCCATGACGTCGCGACCGGCCAAGGGGGGAGGCCGCTGGGTCTCCGTGGCGCCCGAGCGCCTGAACCGCTGGATCGACGGCTTCGTCGACCGGCACGGCCCGCCGAGCGTGACGGCCTCGGCCTCCGTCGTGCGCCTGGAGGGCGCTGACGGCGCGGTCGCCGAGTGCCAGGTGCCGTTCCCGCCGCTGACCTCCTCGGGGGGCGGCCCGATGGCGCGCCTGGTCACCCACGTGCGCACCGAGCGCAGGATCGGCGTGCTGCTGGTACGGCTGGGCGGCCACGCGGCGGGGATCTTCCAGGGTGCGGAGCTGCTCTCCTCCAAGGTGGGCTCGCGGCAGGTCCACGGGCGCAGCGCGGCGGGCGGCTGGTCCCAGCGGCGCTTCGCCCGGCGCAGGGAGAAGCAGGTGGACCAGGCGCACGAGGCGGCGGCCGAGGTGGCGCTGCGCGTCCTGGGCCCGCACGTGGGCGAGTTGGAGGCGGTCGTGCTGGGCGGCGACCGGCGCGCGGTCGACGCGCTGCGGCCCGACCGCAGGCTCGCGCCGGTCTTCGCGCTGGAGGCCGAGCCCTTCCTGACGGTCCCCGACCCGCGGCTGGTGATTCTCAAGGACACCCCCGCCCAGTTCCGCGCGGTCCGCATCAGGGTGAGCGATCCGGGATGACCGGGTCGCCGGTGAGCGGGTTCCGTGCGCAAGGGCCTGTGTGAACGGGGTTCGCGTGGCGGGCGCCCGCGTGAGCGCCTCCGCGCGGAGGGGGCCGGGCGGCCCGGGTTCGCGTGGCGGGGGCCCGCGTGCGCGGGTCCCCGGCGAGCGGGGCTCGACAAAACGTGGAGAAGCCGCCCGGTGTCGCGCCGTACACTGATCGGTATGCGCACTCCCGATTGACCGTCGTCCCGATGAAGGCGAGACGGCCGAGCCGAGAGCCGGGAGACACAGGGCGCGGCGGGTTCGGCCACAGTGAAGTGAGCCTGTGTATTTCCTGCTGGGAGTGTTCTCCAACCATGATCGTAGCTTCTGACATCGAATTGCGGGCCGGGGCCCGGCTGCTCATCGAGGGCGCGTCCTTCCGGGTGAACCCCGGTGACAAGATCGGGCTCGTCGGCCGGAACGGGGCCGGGAAGACCACGCTGACCCGCGTGCTCGCGGGAGAGGGGTCGGCCGCCTCGGGCACGGTCTCCATCAGCGGCGAGGTCGGCTACCTGCCGCAGGACCCGCGCACCGGCGACCTGCACGTGCTCGCCCGTGACCGCATCCTCTCGGCCCGGGGGCTCGACCAGGTGCTGCGCGAGCTGCGCGAGGCCGAGGCCGGCATGTCCTCGGCCGACGACCGCACCAGGGACCGCGCGGTCCGCGCCTACGGGCGCCTGGAGGACCGGCTGCACGTCCTGGGCGGGTACGCCGCCGAGTCGGAGGCCGCCTCCATCGCCTCCAGCCTGGGGCTGCCCGACCGGGTGCTCGGCCAGCCGCTGGAGACCCTCTCCGGAGGGCAGCGCAGGCGGGTGGAACTGGCCAGGATCCTCTTCAGCGGGGCGGAGACTCTCCTTCTTGACGAGCCGACAAACCACCTAGATGCGGACTCAATCGGGTGGCTTCGTGATTTTTTACGATCTCACCAGGGCGGCTTGATCATTATTAGCCACGACGTCACGCTTCTTGAAGCGACGGTAAACCGCGTCCTGCACCTCGACGCCAACCGCGCGGTGATCGACACCTACAACGTCGGCTGGAAGGCCTATCTGGCCCAGCGCGAGACCGACGAGAAGCGCAGGAGGCGCGAGCGCGCCAACGCCGAGAAGCAGGCCTCTGCCCTGATGTCGCAGGCCGACAAGATGCGCGCCAAGGCCACCAAGGCCAAGGCCGCGCAGGACATGCAGCGCCGCGCCGAGCGCCTGCTGTCCGGCCTGGAGGTGGAGCGGCGCAGCGACAAGGTCGCCAAGCTGCGCTTCCCCCAGCCCGCCCCGTGCGGGCGCACCCCGATCATGGCGGAGGGGCTGTCGAAGTCGTACGGCTCCCTGGAGGTCTTCACCGACGTCGACGCCGCCGTCGACAGGGGGAGCAGGGTCGTCATCCTGGGCCTGAACGGCGCGGGGAAGACCACTCTCCTGCGCATCCTGGGCGGCATCGAGGAGCCCGACACCGGCGCGGTCAAGCCGGGACACGGGCTCAAGCTGGGCTACTACGCGCAGGAGCACGAGACGATCGACCCCGAGCGGACCGTGCTGGAGAACATGCGCTCGGCCGGGGGAGAGCTGCCCGACGTGGAACTGCGCAAGGTCCTGGGCTCGTTCCTGTTCACCGGCGACGACGTGGACAAGCCCGCGGGAGTGCTGTCGGGCGGGGAGAAGACGCGGCTGGCGCTGGCCACGCTGGTGCTGTCCGCGGCCAACGTCCTCCTCCTGGACGAGCCCACGAACAACCTCGATCCGGCCAGCAGGGAACAAGTTCTTTCGGCGCTAACGTCCTATTCTGGGGCGATTGTGCTTGTCACGCATGATGAGGGTGCTGTAGAGGCTCTACGACCCGATAGGGTGATCTTGCTGCCTGACGGAGTTGAAGACGCGTGGAGCGACGAATTTTCCGATCTTGTGGCACTTGCCTGATCTTAATTTGAGCGGGTACGGATCTTTTCCCGTGGAGTAGGTAGCCGATCTCGCTGAAATGACTGATCATGGCGTGTGTAACGCTGCGGAAGTCTGGCACTACAGGAGGTACTCGTGGCCGAGACTCTGAAGAAGGGCACCCGGGTTACCGGGGCCGATCGTGAAAAACTGGCCTCCGATCTCAAGAAGCGCTACAGCGCGGGTGAAAGCATCCGTGCCCTGGCCGCTTCGACCGGCAGGTCGTACGGGTTCATCCACCGCATCCTGAGCGAGTCCGGCGTGACTCTGCGCGGGCGCGGTGGCGCCACCCGAGGCAAGTCCAAGCGCTGACCCCGCCTCGGAACGCGCGACCGCAGCCGCTCGTCCCCCACTCTGAAGCCGTCCCCGCCCGGACCTGTAGAACCTCATTCTGGGGAATCGATAGGCTCGGGCGAGGCGGACACCGAAGGTGGGAGAACAGGCGATGGCGGAAGTGGCGTTCGGGGGGAGTGCGGAGGAGATCTCTCTCGAGGAGGTCGGTCTGCGCTATGAGGTGGACGGCGAGATCGCGACGATCACGCTGGACCGTCCGGAGAAGCGGAACGCCCAGACGTTCGCCACCTGGTCGGCTCTGGCTCATATCGGTGACGGCCTGCCGCAGCAGGTGAGGGTCGTCGTGATCAGAGGTGAGGGGCCGTCCTTCTCGGCGGGGATCGATCTGAGGATGTTCACCCCGGAGGGAGTTCCCGGGCAGGGGTCGTTCGCGTCCTCCGCGACACTCGACGAGGCTGCTTTCGCCGAGCGGGTGGCGCAGGCCCAACGGGGTTTCCTCTGGCTGAGGCGTCCCGACATCGTCTCCGTGGCAGCCGTTCAGGGCCACGCGGTCGGTGCGGGGTTCCAGTTGGCGCTCGCCTGTGACCTGCGGGTCCTGGCGGACGACGCCAAACTGTGCATGAAGGAGCCGGCCCTCGGGCTGGTCCCGGACCTGACCGGCACCAAGCCGCTGGTCGACCTGGTGGGCCTGTCCAGGGCCATCGAGATCTGCCTGACCGCCCGCGTCGTGGGGGCGCAGGAGGCGGCGCGGATCGGCCTAGCCGAGCTGGTCGTCGCGCCGGAGGAGCTGACGCAGGCCGTACGCGACCTGACCGACGCGCTGCTGGCGACCGACCGCGACGCCGCGACGGCGACCAAGCGGCTGCTTCAGGGTGCTTCGGGGCGCACGCTGGAGGAGCAGTGCGCGGCCGAGGCGCGCGAGCAGGCGGGGCGCGTCAAGGCGCTTTTCGGGTAGGCCGTCCCGCTCGTGGCACGTGGTTCGCGGAAGGCCGTCACACGGCCCGTCGCAGGGTCCGTCCCCAGTGGCCCTCCCGTGGTGTTCGCCCGAAGCTGACAGGGGAATGATCGTGCCTCTCCCGGTGCTCGCATCGGGAGAGGAGGCCGTATGGCGATGATGGGCGGGGGCCTCGGCCCCCAGGCGATGTTCTCGTTCCGGCGGGACAGGTCGGTGACCAAGCAGCGTCTGGCACCGGGCACGGTCAGACGCATCGCCCGCTACGCACAGCCCTTCTCGCGGCACATCGCCGCCTTCCTCGCGCTGGTCGTGGTCGGCTCGGTCATCGTGATCGCCAACCCGCTGCTGATGAAGGCGATCATCGACGACGGCATCATCGCCAAGCGCCAGGGGGTGGTGATCGCCCTCGCGCTCGTCATCGCGGGCCTGGCGGTCGCCGACGGGGCGCTCACCCTGGCCCAGCGCTGGTTCTCCGCGCGGATCGGCGAGGGCCTCATCTACAACCTGCGCACCGAGGTCTTCGACCACGTCCAGCGCATGCCGGTGGCCTTCTTCACCCGCACCCAGACCGGCGCCCTGGTCTCCCGGCTCAACACCGACGTCATCGGCGCCCAGCGAGCCCTGACCAGCACCCTGTCGTCGGTCGTGGCCAACGTGGTCATGCTGGTGCTGGTGCTCGGCGCCATGCTGGTGCTCTCCTGGCAGATCACCGTCGTCGCCCTCGTGCTGCTACCGATCTTCATCTTCCCGGCGAAGTGGGTCGGCAGGAAGATGTCCGGGCTCACCCGCGAGCAGATGGAGCTCGACGCCGAGATGAGCACCATGATGACCGAGCGGTTCAACGTCGCCGGGGCCATGGTCGCCAAGCTGTACGGCCGCCCGGACGACGAGACCGCCGCCTTCGGCGACAGGGCGGGGCGGGTGCGCGACGTCGGCGTCACCGTCGGCATGTACGGGACGGTCTTCCGCGTCGCGCTCGGCCTGGTCGCCGCGCTGGCCACCGCCCTGGTGTACGGCGTGGGCGGCGTGCTGGCCGTCTCCGACGTCTTCGAGCTCGGCACCCTGGTGGCGCTCGCCGCCCTCCTGATGCGCCTGTACGGCCCCCTGACGAGCCTGTCGAACGTGCACGTGGACGTGATGACCGCGCTGGTGAGCTTCGACCGGGTCTTCGAGGTCCTCGACCTGCAGCCCATGATCGCCGAGAGGCCCGGCGCCCGGCCCGTTCCCGAGGGCCCGGTCTCCGTGGAGTTCGACGACGTCCGGTTCAGATACCCGTCGGCCTCGGAGGTGTCGCTGGCCTCGCTGGAGGCGGTGGCCCGCCCCGACACAGGGCCGGGCCACGAGGTGCTGCGCGGCGTCACCTTCACCGCCCGCCCCGGCGAGATGGTAGCCCTGGTCGGCCCCTCGGGCGCGGGGAAGACCACCATCACCGGCCTGGTCTCCCGTCTCTACGACGTCGGCGAGGGCGCGGTCCGCGTCAACGGCCTGGACGTGCGCGACGCCACCCTGGCCTCCCTGCGCGAGACCGTGGGAGTCGTCATGCAGGACGCCCACCTGTTCCACGACACCATCGGGGCCAACCTCCGCTACGCCAGGCCGGAGGCCGGCGACGAGGAGATCTGGGACGCCCTGCGCGCCGCCCAGATCTCCGACCTGGTCCTGGGCCTCCCCGAGGGCCTGGAGACCGTGGTGGGCGACCGCGGCCACCGGCTGTCCGGTGGCGAGAAGCAGCGGCTGGCCCTGGCGAGGCTGCTGCTCAAGGCACCCCGCGTGGTGGTCCTCGACGAGGCCACCGCGCACCTCGACTCCGAGTCCGAGGCCGCCGTCCAGCAGGCGCTGAAGGTCGCGCTCGCCGGACGCACCTCGCTGGTCATCGCCCACCGGCTGTCCACGATCCGCGAGGCCGACCAGATCCTGGTGGTCCAGGACGGCCGGGTGGTCGAGCGGGGCCGCCACGAGGAGCTGCTGGCCAGGGGGGAGGTCTACGCCGAGCTCTACCGGACCCAGTTCAGTCAGGCCTCCTGACGCCCGGCGCCCCGCCCGCGAGTGGATCTTCCGGGGCGAATGGTGTTAGATCATGGGGACGTGGACGACCGGTTGAAACGCGATGACCTGACCGACGACGAGTGGGTACGGCTGGCGCCGTTGCTGCCCGCTCACGCCCGGCGGGGAAACCGGTGGGCCGATCACCGCACGATCATCGACGGGGTGTTCTTCCGCACCAGGACCGGCTGCCCCTGGCGCAAGCTGCCGGAGGCCTACGGCAACTGGAAGACCGTCTACAACCGGCACCGCCGTTGGTCGGCGGACGGCACCTGGGAGACGATCCTGGTCACGCTGCGGGCCGGCGCCGGCTCCACGGCCGTCGCGACCGGCAGGCCCGCCCCGCAGGGGGACATCCGGCCCGGCGCGACGTTCGAGATCGCGAACTGGTGACTCCGCGTCCCTCGGCGAGACCTCGTGAAGGGGCCCGGACGGTGGCGCTGACGGTGGCGCGGACCGGCGTCAGGACGAGGTGGCGTAGCCCAGGCGGGTGAGCTCCTCGCGGGCGACCTTGGCCACCAGCTCGGAGTCCTGGCCGCGCAGGCGGGTGCGCCAGACGCCGACCTTCGGCACGCTCGGGCCCAGCAGGGCGATCTTGGGGACCCGGGTCTCCAGGAAGCGGGAGAGCCCGTCCAGGGCCTCGGCGGGGGAGGAGACCAGGTCCTCGTAGCGCAGGGTCAGCAACTGCTCCCGGGGCAGCTCCTGGTGGAGCGAGGCCGACAGCCGCACCGCGCTGCGCCAGCGCAGCGCGCACTTGCCCGCCGTGGGCATCGCCTTCCAGCGCTCGCGGTGCTCGCCGGAGTTGACGCCGAGGAACGGGTTGGGGAACTCCGTCTCGTCGCTCAGCATGGCCGGCTTGAACCACGTCAGGGACGCGGGGTCGGCCAGCATGTCGGCGGCCACGTCGCGGCCGTCCCTGATGAGCTGGACGAAACGGGCGTCGGGGAAGGCCTGCAGCAGCACCGAGGCGCTGTAGAGGAGGTCGGGGCTGGCGTCGCCGAAGCGGGCCACGGAGCCCGAGGCCACGCAGGGCCCCGCCCCGGTCACGCCGCCCGCCTCCCGGCACGTGGCCGGGCACTCCTGGCAGGCGCCCGGGACGATCTGCCAGGCCTCGGCCATGGCGTCGCGGAGCACGCGGGTCGCGCCCATGCCCCGTCCCGCGATCGAGGGCCGCCGGGCGAAGGCGTAGACGACGTGCGCCACCGCCGCCCGCCCCATGGTGACGTGGAATCCGGGGGAGCGTTTCAGGGCGCGGGCCAGCAGATCCGCGCCGGAGTGCGGGGCGGCGAGCACGAACACCGGCCTGCGGACCTTGATGCCGTTGACCACCAGGATGTGGGGCGGAGGTCGCATATGAAAGCCCAGTGTGGCACCGTTTGCGGAGTGAACGAACCGGCTGCCGGGATACCGGTCCCGCCCCCGCCGCGTCCGGGCGACACGGTGGCGGTGGTCGCCCCGTCCGGACCTCCCGATTCCGAGCGGCTGGCGCGCGGCATCCGCGTCCTGGAGGGGCTCGGGCTGAAGGTCGTCGTCGGTGCCCACGTCCTCGACAGGGATCGCTACCTGGCGGGCTCGGACGCCGGCCGCGCCGCCGATCTGCGGGACGCCTGGTGCGATCCCGCGGTGAGCGCGGTGTTCTGCGCCCGCGGCGGCTACGGCGCCACCCGCCTCCTCGGCCACCTCGACTGGGACGCCATGCGGGCCGCCGGCCCCAAGGCGCTGGTCGGCTCCAGCGACGTCACCGCCCTGCACAGCGCGTTCGCCGTGGAGCTGGGCGTCGCCTCCTGGTTCGGGCCGATGCCGGCCTGTTCCACGATCAGCGATCCCGAGGGGCCCGAGCCGCGCACCTTCGAGAACTTCACGGCCGCCCTCGCCGGAGCCCCGCCGGCGATCGGCGGCGACCGGGTGATCGTTCCCGGCGACGTCACGGCGCCGGTCACCGGCGGTAACCTCAGCCTGCTGGCCGCGCTCTGCGGCACGCCGTACGCGCTGTCGGCGCGGGGCAGGATCGTGCTGCTGGAGGACGTCGCCGAGGCGCCGTACCGGATCGACAGGATGCTCACCCAGTTGCTGCAGGCGGGGGCGCTCGACGGGGCCGCCGGGTTCGTCCTGGGGTCCTGGGTCGGCTGCGGCGACCCCTACCCGGTGCTGGAGGAGCTGCTCGCGCCGCTCGGCGTACCGGTTATCGCGGGGCTTCCGATAGGGCATGGAAAGCCACAGTTTTCTGTATTGCTCGGGGCACTTGGTGCTATTGATGCAAAATCGTGCTCTCTGACCTACTCAACAGGGGGCGCCGACCAGGCACTCTAGGTGCGAACCTAGGAGGAAACCGGCAGAGGGGGCGCACGCGTGAGATTGTTCCGGCGGCACCGTAACCGGCGAACCGAGACGCCCCCGCGTTCGGTCGAAGAGGTCGATCTCGACTCCCTGCTCGCCCTGGTCGCCGACAATCTCGGCTATTCCTGCGCCTTCGACCCCGGCGGCGCGGCCCTGACCCTCACCGGCCCGCGCCGGGTCGTGGTACGGCTCACCGGGCTGCGCGCCGAGGCGCTCCGGCGCTCCCGCGAGGACTGGCCCGTCCTCGTCTCCGAGCACCTGTCCCACACCCTGGCCACGGCGGACGAGCCGTTCGACGTCTGTGACCTGGAGCAGGTGCGCCCGATGCTGCGGACCCGCATCCAGCTCGACGACGACCTCGACCCGGCCCGCGTGGTCGGGCGCCACCTCACCGCCGACCTGGTCGAGGTGCTCACCGTCGGCGACGCCTCCGCCGGGCGCACGGTACGCCCCGAGGAGGTCGGTTGCTGGCCGATCACCGCGGGCCAGGCGCTCGACCTGGCCCTGGACAACACCAACCGGGAGGAGCGGCTCTCGGTCACGGAGGGTGACCTCGGCGGTGTGGCGGTCCGCAGGCTGACCGGCCCCACCGAGGGTGCCGCCGCCCACCTGCGCAGGCTGGGCGACTACCTGCCGGTTCCCTCCGACGGGGTCCTCGTCGCCCTGCCCGACCCGGCGACGCTGATCGTCCACCCGGTCGAGGGCATCGGCGTGGTCCGCGCGATCGAGCGGCTGCGGCTGTTCGCCCAGCGGGAGTTCGACAGGCGCGCCGGCGCCCTCAGCCCGCAGGTCTACTGGTGGCACGGCGGCCGCCTCTCCCTGATCAGGGCCGACCTGGTCAGCCAGGACGGGCAGACCCGGCTGGTGGTCGCGCCCCCGCCGGACTTCGCCCGGGTGCTCGCCGCCCTGGCCGTCCGCCCCGACGGCGCCACCGGCGGCTGACCCGCCCCCCGGGGGACGGTCACCCGCGTCCCGGCCCGGGGCCTGTTCCCGTACGGCCTCCCGCACGGCGGAATCGTGAGCCGTGGAGACGGCGCGGGCGCGAGATGATGAGGACGCTCCCGCGCCCGTCCCGGCTGCCGCGACGCTCCGGGTCCTGGATCGGTACCGGCGCTCCGGCCCGCGCCCTGTCCGTGGTCGCCGGATGCGGGATGATGGGTCCTGATCTTCGAGGAGTGGACATGGCGCAGTGGTGCCTCGGTGTCGATCTGGGGACGAGCTTCTCCGCCGGGGTGATGGCGGCGGAAGGGCGCTTCGACGTCCTGGAGGTCGAGGGAGAGCGGCGCATCCCCTCCGCCGTCATGCTGGACGAGCGGGGGACGCTCGTGGCGGGCAGGGTCGCCCAGCGGGGCATCGCGATCAGTCCCGAGCGCGTCGAGCGCAACCCCAAGCGCTACGTCGGCCGGGGCCGGATGCTGCTCGGCGGCGTCCCGGTGGACGTGGCCGACGCCCTGGCGGCGCTGCTCGAGCTGTTCGTCGGCGAGGGGCGGCGGCGGTTCGACGGCGCCGAACCCGACTGCATCGCGCTGACCCACCCGGTGGCCTGGGGCGCCGACCGCAAGGCGGTGCTGCTGGCGGCGGCGAGGAAGGTCGTCAGCGGCGTGCGGATCGCGCTCATCGACGAGCCGGTGGCCTCGGCCCGCTACTTCGCGTCCGCGGGGCGGGCGACCGGCGGGTCGCGCCTGGCCGTCTACGACCTCGGCGGCGGCACGTTCGACGCGGCCGTGCTCACCGTGGACGGCGGCGACTTCGCGGTCGTCGGCGAGCCGGGAGGCAGTGACGAGATCGGCGGCGAGGGGTTCGACGAGCGGGTGTTCGCGTTCCTCGGCGCCCAGATCGAGCGGCTCGACGCCGACTGGTGGCAGCAGGTGACCACCAACCCCGAGCGCCGCTACGTCAGCTACGCCGCCGACCTGCTCAAGATGGCCAGGGAGGCGAAGGAGACGCTGTCGAAGTTCGACACCTCCTCCCACTACGTGGTGGGCATCAACGAGGACGTGCACATCACCAGGGCCGACCTGGAGGACCTCATCGGCGAGGAGATCGTCAGGACGGTCGACATCCTCGACGAGACGATCCGCGGCGCGGGGGTCGAGTCGGACGACCTGGCCGCGGTGTTCATGACCGGCGGGCCCAGCAGGATGCCGCTGGTCCAGAAGGCCGTCCGCGAGCGCTTCGGCGAGCGGGTCAGGACCTACGACGACCCGAAGATCGTGGTCGCCTACGGCGCCGCGCAGCTGGCCTGGAAGCTCAAGGTCGAGCACCGCGAGCCCGGCCGGGGACCCGCTCCCGCCACCGGTGGCCACCCGGTGCCCACCGGCACGTCCGGCGCTCCCGGCACCGGGCGGGTCTCCGGTACGGGGCAGCGGGCCTTCACCGGCCCCTCGGCGGACTCCCCGGTCCCCGCGGGCGGCCCCGCCGGGGGCCACCGGCCTCCCGGCGCGCCGGTCCCCGGCCCGCGGGCCTTCACCGGTCCGGCGGGCGGTGCCACCGGCGGCCACCGGGCCCCCACCGGACCGCCAGGGGGCACCGGGAGCGCCGGGAGCGCCGGGAGCGCCGGGAGCGCTGCGGGCGCCGCGGGCGGGCCCACGGTCCAGGGGATCGAGAAGGTCACGGACGCCGTGCTGGAGGCGCGTGCCGAGGCAGGCCGGGTCTTCGTCCACCAGGCCTTCGACAACGGCCACCTCCTGCGCAGGCTCGACGGGATCGGCGGCCGCCACGACCGGGAGCTCCGCTTCGGCAGGCTCGTGGAGTGGGACGCGTCCGGAGAGGGCGTCGTCGCCGTGGAACAGGTGGGGCCCGCGCAGGTGCTGGTCCGCACCCTCACCCCCGACCTGGCCATCCGCGCCACCCACCCGCTGCAGATGTGGGGCGACCCGACCGTGATCGCGCATGGCCGTACGGCGTGGGTCTTCTTCCAGTCCCGGCAGGCCGTCCCGGTCGACACCGCGATGGGCCTGCCCTGGGGGGAGACCGGCCACCTGGCCGTGATCGAGCTCGACCTGGCGGGGACCCTCGCCTTCCAGGCCCCCCAGCCGCGCGAGCTGGGCCCGTACGCCCGGTGGTTCCTCAACGAGGACAACAGGCTGCGCCGGCTGCTCGACCAGGAGGCCCCCAGCGGCACCGAGCCGTCGTCCTCGGTGGGCGCGCCGGGCTGCACCGTGGTGCTCGGGCAGTTCAGCAGCAACAAGCCGATGTTCCAGAACCGGCACCAGGACTTCAGGCCGTGGCAGGTGTTGTGCCTGGTCGACCCCGGCGGCGTCGTGCGCCCGACGGTGCGCGAGCCGGGGCGGAGCTGGTTGCACCAGGTCGTCCTGCACCAGGGCAGGTGGTTCACCTCCGGATCGGCGGGGCTGGAGGCCGACACCGCGGACGGCAGGACCAGGCTGGTCATGCCGCGCCCCCGGGGCGGCGCGCTGCGCTGGTTCCCCGCCGGTCGCCAGATCTACGCGGTCGGCGTCGACCAGGTGAGCCCGGCCAGGGGCTGGTCGGTCGGGATCTTCGACCAGCGCTCCCAGACGCTGGAGTTCCTGATGGGCAAGCAGTCGGCGACGCTGGCCGGTCACCTCACCTCGCGGCACCGCTGGGAGCGCCCCAGGTTCGTCGCCGACGGCGACTCGATGTGGATGACCATGCGGGACGCGGGCCGCAGCAGGCTGCTGCACGTCACCCCCGGCGGGGCACGGGAGGTGCACCGCACGCCGGGGACGTTCGAGCCGGTCGCCCGGGTTCCCACGGGCCTGCTCTGCCTGCACCGCCCCGCCGACGCGACCGGCGCCACCCGCGACCAGCCCGCCACCCTGGTGCACCTGCCGCTCTGACCGTTCACGGCCCCCGCCGGGGGCGGCGGGGGCCGTGAACGGCTCCACGGACGTGTCACGCCCCCGTCCCGGCCTCCGGTCAGGTCGTCACGGCGGGCATCGGCCGTTCCGCGCCCAGCGCGGCCACCGCGGCGGCGAGTTCCCTGCGGAGCTCCTGGCCGCGCGTGGTGAGGGTGCCGATCGCGGCGATGCGGTCCTCGCCCGACTTGCGAGCCTTGAGACGGTCGGCGGCCGAGCGGGCGGAGGCGGACCTCAGCTCGGCCCGCCGGGTCTCCAGCTCCCTGCGGCGCCGTGCCAGGCTCTCGTCCGCGGTCTGCTCGACGCCCACCCGCCAGGTCGCCACCATCCGCTCCAGGTCGAGCGTCATCTCCCTGGCGATCACCGAGAACTGGTCGCGCAGCGCCCCCCTGATCGCCGCCTGGCTGCGCTGCACCTTCTCCATCGAGCGGCGTCCCATGAAGATGGCCGCCCCGATGGCCGGGGCGACCAGGATGAAGCCCACCGGGCCGAGCAGGGCCGTGGCGAAGCCGCCCAGGGACAGCCCGATCGAGGCCGAGGGCAGCACGTCCCGGATCAGGTCCACGCCGCCCGGGTCGTCCGCGGCCAGGTCACCCCTGACCTGGACCTGCGTCAGGCTGGGCATCGCGCGACCGTCGGTGGCCAGGTCCACCGGGTCGAGGCCGAGGTCGCGGGCGAAGGCGTCCAGCGTGGTCCTGGCCAGCGTCTCCACGTCGTAGACGATCTGCGACCACGCCGCCTCCAGGGAGCGCTGCACGCTCTCCGGCAGCTCCGCCATGTACTGGTCGATCTGGGCCTGCTTCTTCAGCGTGGCGATCGTGTTCTCGTACGGCTGGCGGATCTCCGACACCCGCGCCGCCACGATGCCCGCCACCTCGCGCCCGAGGAAGGTGTTGGCCACCGCGCCCGCCCTGCGGCGCCCCGCCAGCGCGGTGAGCTCCGCCAGACCGGCGTCCACCTCGGCGAGCCGGGCGGTGACGTCGCCCTCGTCGCCGGAGCCCACGGCGACGTCGTCCTTGGCGCCGGTCGCCAGCGAGCCCAGCACCGACAGCGCGGCGGCGACCACGGTGGCGCCCCGCGCGGAGTCCCTGCCCTCGGCGAAGCCGCGCAGGTGCCGTTCCAGCGCGTCCATGCCGCTGCGCGCCCGCAGGGTGTCGGCGCGTTCCGTGCGCCCCTCGCGCCGCTTGGCCTCGGCGGCCTCGGCGAGCTTGGCGCTCACCGGGATCCACGGCGCCTCCAGGAGCGGGGCCAGCGTCGCCGCCCGGCCGGGACTCGCCGCGATCGCCTCGGTGACGAAGGTCCTCAGCCGGGCCTTGTTCTCCTCCTGCAGGGCGCGCCAGTTGGCCGAGTCCTCCACCTTCGTCAGGACGAACGCGATCGCCTGGACCCGCTCGGCGGCCTCGGCGAGGAACTCCAGCTCGTGCCTGAGTACCGGCTGGTCCTGGGCGCTGAGCGTGAACAGCAGTGCGTCGGCCCGCTGCAGCATGGCCACCGTCACCTGCCGGTGGCCCACCGTCAGGCTGTCCACGCCGGGGGTGTCGAGCAGCCGCAGGCCGTCGAGCAGCGGGTTGTCGAGGGTGATGTCCACGCTGACGACGTCGCGGCGCTTGCCCGCGTCGCCGCGCATCGAGGCGTAGTCGGGGATCGACTCGACGGTGATCGGCGTCTGGACCGGCCCCGCGTCGGTACCGCGGTGCACGACGGCGGCGAGCCGGGGGCCGCGCCGCAGCGACAGGAAGCAGTTGGTGGCGACGTCGGCGTCGACGGGGAGCAGGTCGGGGTGGGCCACCAGCGTGTTGAGCAGCCGGCTCTTGCCGCGCTTCTGCGCCCCGGCGACCACGATGTCGGTGCACTCGTCCTTCCAGCGGCCCGCGCACGCGGCCAGCACCTCCGCGAGGTCCTTCCTGCCGCACTGCCCGGCCAGCGCGTGGACCTCGTTGGCGTAGCGCAGCAGCCTGGCCACGGGGCCGGTCGGGTCGGGGGTCGTCATGGTCGGTCCTTTTCTCCTGTCGGGGATGGTCGGGTGTCGCGGGGGTGCCGCCTCAGGAACCGTCGCCGTAGTGCGCCCAGATGGTCTCGTACGCCTCGCACAGCGTCTCGGCGGCCCGCCGCTGCCGCAGGGAGAGCGGCCGGTGGGTGAGGGTGCGGAACCTGGCGCCCAGGGCGGCGGCGTAGCCCGCGACCTCGGCGCGCGGGGCTCCGGGCGGCGCTCCGAGCTGGGTGGCCAGCTCGGACCCGGCGAGCAGGAGTTCCAGCGCCCGCCGATCGTCGGCGGGGACCATGGGGGAGGACCGCAGCGCCTCGACCGCGGCGGGGTCCACCCGGACCGGGGGGAGCGGTTCGCCGCCCCCGCCACCGGCGGAGGGCGTTCGCCCGTCCCGCGCGGTCCCGTCCGGTGCCGCCGCCTCCGGCGCGGCCTTCTCCGGTGCCGTCTCGTCCAGCGCCGCCGAGACGATGTCCTCCAGGACGGTCAGCACGTCCCTGGCCCGCTGCCCGCCGGTCCTGCCCTCGCTCATCATGGCGAGGGTGCGCCAGCGCATCGACGCCGCCGTGGCCGCGGCTGCGATCTCCGCGGGAGCGGCCCCCGGAGGCAGGCCGAGCTGCTCGGCGGGCTCGTCGTGGCGGGCCAGGCGCAGCAGCTCCGCGGTCATCTCCTCGTTCAGCACGAGCGTGCCGCGGCCGAGCGCCTCGGCGGCGGTGAAGATCCGCAGGCCGCCCAGGGAGGTCGCGATCGGCCGGTTCTCGTCGAGCTGGGCCGCCAGCGCGTCCAGGGTGGCGCGGTCGGCCCCCAGCGCGGGCGTGCGGGCGATCGCGCGCAGCCTGGTCAGCGCGTCGAGCGCCTTCAGCTGGTCGGCGCGGCGGGCGAAGTGGGCGATGCCCGCGGCCACCGAGCCGGTCGCGGCCCGGCCCGCCGAGGAGTAGCCGGAACGCTCCAGCAGGTGGGCGGCGAGCGCCTCGGGGTCGGCGGTCCCGGTCGCGCGCACCGCGTCCACCGCGCTGGTGATGCCGTAGCGGTGCAGCCGCTCCACCAGCCGGTGCCGCACCTCGGCCGGTATGGGCAGCTCGGGCGCCGAGCGGAAGTCGTCCAGGTCCAGGAGGTAGTCCTCCAGGTCGTCCTCGTCGAGCCCGGCCAGCGCCGCCAGGGCCGCCGCCTCCTCGGTGCCCAGCGGGCGGGCCCGCGCGGTCTCGGCCAGCAGGCCGATCACCGGGACCACGTCGAAGACGGAGGTGCGCAGGTCCGCGTAGCCCTTGGCGGCGAGCCGCCTCGCGGTCGGCCACGGGTCGCCCTCGTCGCCGCGCCGGTCGACCTGGCCGAGCACGGCGAGGGTGTTGACGCAGCTCATGCCGCAGGCGTCGGTGAGCCCGCGGAACTCGGCGAGGGTGGTGTCGTCGAACTTCTGGACGTAGCGCAGCACGTAGATCATCGCCTGCGCGCGGTCGTCCTCGTCGCCCGAGCCGAACAGCATGCTCCTGGCCGCCCGCTCGTTGGCGGCCGTCACCGTGTTCATGCCGGGGGTGTCGACGATGGTGATCGTGCGCAGCGACGGCAGGTCCAGCGTGACCCGCAGGCGCCGGATCCCGGCCACGTCGACGCCGAACTCGGCGGGGAGCCGGTGTCCCGGCAGCAGCCGGGAGTGGGCCACCCCGCCGTCGGCGAGCTCGACCGTGATGTGGCCGTCGTCCTCGCCGTACTCGTACTGGGTGACCACGAAGGTGCACTCGCCCGCGTCCACCGGGGCGACGGGCAGGCCGAGCAGCGCGTTCACCAGTGTCGACTTGCCACTGCTCACCGCGCCCGCCACCGCGACCCGCAGCGGCGCGTCGAGGCCGGCGCGCACCTGCCTCACCCGCTCGCGCAGCTCCGCGCCGGAGAGCCTGGCCGCGGTGGTGTCGCACAGGCGGCGCAGCAGGTCCGCGGGCCCGGCGTTCACGCGTCACCATCCCGGCCGCCGGAGGTGTTCCCGCGGGCGGGTACGCGGGCCCGGCCGTCCGGTACGGGTGTCTGAGCGGGCATGTCGGGATCTTCTCCTGGGTCGGTGCGGGGGGTGAGGGAGCGGCGCGGCGGGGAGGGACGCCTCAGCGCCCGGTCCCCGGGTCCGGCGGCGAATCCGCCGCCGGAACCGTCACCGCGCCGCAGCCGGTCAGCGCCGGCCAGGCCGGGAGCGGGGAAGGGAACGCGCGCCGGTCCCTCATCGCGGGCCTTCCTCGCCGGCCGCCCGTGTGACCCGGATCCGGGTCCCCCCTCGGTGAGATCACCCGGGCTCGTGCCGGTCTCCCCGGTTCGGACGGTCAGACGGTTCAGACGGTCGGGAAGGGGCCCGCGGTCTCGGTGTAGTCGGCGACCCCGTCACCGTTCAGGTCGACCCGCGTCTCGTCGATGTAGCCGTCACCGTCGTGGTCGAGGTAGACGACGTCGGTGACGCCGTCGCCGTCGGTGTCGTAGCGCTCCTCGTCG
The DNA here is from genome assembly GCF_051918945.1 of Streptosporangium sp. LJ11. Classification (NCBI taxonomy): domain Bacteria; kingdom Bacillati; phylum Actinomycetota; class Actinomycetes; order Streptosporangiales; family Streptosporangiaceae; genus Streptosporangium; species Streptosporangium sp. LJ11. The sequence continues at coordinate 121,129 of NZ_JBPXMB010000013.1, read as the reverse complement.
GCGAGACCGTCGCCGTCGATGTCGATCAGCTGGGCGTCGGTGCCTCCGTCGCCGTCGTAGTCGACCAGGTCGGTGCTGCTCACATCGAAATCGCTCATTGGTCCGATCCTTTCCGGTGGTGTTACATCGGATGAGAGTCACGATCGCACCGGATTGTTGCAGCCGAATCCCAGGTTTCTTTGCAGATTTCCGAAAAGCCATCCCACCCTCAGGACTTATCCGGACTAAAGGGGATAAATGAGGCTGGAAGTGCTCGGAGGTCGCCCGCTCAGCTGAGCGCGCGGGCGGTGTGGATCAGCGGAACGTGGCTGAACGCCTGCGGGAAGTTGCCGACCATCCGGCCGTAGCGGGGGTCGTACTCCTCGGCGAGCAGGCCGACGTCGTTGCGGAGCGACAGCAGCCGCTCGAACAGCTCGACGGCCTCGTCCTTGCGGCCGATCATCGCCAGCGCCTCGGCCAGCCAGAAGCTGCACGCCAGGAACGCGCCCTCGCCACCGGGCAGGCCGTCCACGTCGTTGTCGGGGGAGACCGGGTAGCGCAGCACGAAGCCGTCGACCATCAGCTCGCGCTGGATCGCCTCCACCGTCCCGACCACGCGGGGGTCCTCCGGCGGCAGGAAGCCGACGATCGGGATCAGCAGCAGGGCCGCGTCCAGCTCCTGCGAGCCGTACGACTGGGTGAAGGTGCCGCGCACCGGGTCGAAGCCCTTGTCGCAGATCTCGGCGTGGATGCGGTCGCGCAGGTCCTTCCAGCGCGTCAGCGGGGCGGGCTTGCCGAAGGCCTCCACCTGCCTGACGGCCCTGTCGACGGCGACCCAGCACATCACCTTGGAGTGGACGAAGTGCCGGCGCGGGCCGCGGACCTCCCACAGGCCCTCGTCCGGGTCGCCCCAGTGCTCCTCGACGTAGGAGATCAGCTCGAACTGCAGGGTCCACGCCCGGTGGTCCGCCTCGAGACCCGAGACGCGGGACAGGTGCAGGGAGTTCATGACCTCGCCGTAGACGTCCAGCTGGAGCTGGTCGACCGCGCCGTTGCCGATCCTGACCGGCCGGGAGTTCTCGTAGCCGGGCAGCCAGTCGAGCTCCAGCTCCGTCAGCCTGCGCTCCCCGGCGACGCCGTACATGATCTGCAGGTCCTGGGCGCGGCCCGCGATGGCCCGCAGCAGCCAGGACCGCCACGCGCCCGCCTCCTCCAGGTATCCGGAGCCGATCAGGGCGTCCAGGGTCATGGTGGCGTCGCGCAGCCAGCAGTAGCGGTAGTCCCAGTTGCGGACGCCGCCGAGGTCCTCGGGCAGCGAGGTGGTCGGGGCGGCGACGATGCCGCCGGTGGGGGCGTACGTGAGCGCCTTGAGCGTGATGAGCGAGCGGACCACGGCGTCGCGCCACGGCCCCTGGTAGGTGCACTGCTCCACCCATTCGGCCCACAGCGCCTCGGTCTCGGCCAGCTGCTCGTACGGATCGATCTCGACGGGCTTGGGCTCGTGCGAGGGGTGCCAGGTGAAGACGAACGCCATGCTGTCACCCTCGGACACCTCGAACCTCGCCCGGTGGGCGTAGTCGCCGCCCTCCAGCGCGACGGGGGAGTGCAGCCACACGGAGTCGGGCCCGCCGACGGCCTGCAGCAGGCCGTCGCTGCGGCGCACCCAGGGCACGATGCGGCCGTAGTCGAAGCGGATGCGGATCTCGGTGGCCATCTCCACCGTGCCGGACACGCCCTCCACGATCCTCACCAGGTCGGGGTTGGTGTGCCGGGTGGGCATGAAGTCGGTCACCCTCACCGTGCCGCCCGGGGTGTCCCACTCGCTCTCCAGGATGAGGGTCTCGCCCCGGTAGCGGCGCCGGGTGGCGCGCGGCCGCTCGGCGTGCGCGGGGCCGATCCACCACTGGCCGTTCTTCTTGTCCCCGAGCAGCGCCCCGAAGCAGGAGGGCGAGTCGAAGCGCGGCAGGCAGAGCCAGTCGATGGAGCCGTTCCGGCCGACCAGGGCGGCCGACTGCATGTCGCCGATGAGCGCGTAGTCCTCGATCCACATGACTCGAAGCTAACGCCTCCGCGCGGTCCACGGTGGCCTTGGGAGGAACTGGGCGCCCGGCTGCGTCCTGGGCATGAAGAACTGGCTCAGCGGCCCGATGGCGAGGGCGAACACCAGCGTTCCCACCCCCACCGTCCCGCCCAGCAGCCAGCCCGCGGCCAGCACGGTGACCTCGATGACGGTGCGCGCCGCGCGGATGGACAGGCCGAGACGGTTCAGGCCGGTCATCAGGCCGTCGCGCGGTCCGGGGCCGAGCCCCGCGCCGATGTACAGGCCGGTCGCCGCGCCGGTGACCACGACGCCGAGCAGGAGGTACGCCCAGCGCGCGGCGAGGGCGTCCGGGGTCGGGAGCAGCCACATGGCCGCGTCGGCGAACAGGCCGAGGAAGACGACGTTGCTGAGGGTGCCCACCCCGGGCCGCTGCCGCAGCGGGATCCACAGCAGCATGACCAGGGCGCCCACGATGATGATCCAGGTGCCGATCGACAGGCCCAGGTGGATGGAGAGCCCCTGGTGGAAGACGTCCCAGGGGCTGCCGCCCAGCCGCGACTCGATCAGCAGGGCGACGCCGACGCCGTAGAGGGCCAGGCCCGCGTACAGGCGGGTGAGACGGTTGGGGAGGGAGACAAGGGTGGGCAGGGAGAGTTCGCTCATGATGGCGTCAATCGTTCAGGCCATCCTGCCGGACCAAAAGGGCCAATCACTACAAGTGGCCTTACGATGGCCCGCATGGACCGGTATATGAGCGGCCCCCAGCTCGCCCGCCTCCTGTCGATCGACCCCACCGCCAGGCCGTACTACCGGGTCCTGGCCGGGACCGTGCGGTCACTCGTCCTCGACGGGCGGCTGCCCGTGCGGATGCGGGTGCCCGCCGAGCGGCATCTCGCCACGGCCCTGGGCGTGAGCCGCACCACCGTGACCGCGGCCTACGACCTGCTCCGCGAGCAGGGGTACCTGGAGAGCAGGCAGGGCGCGGGAAGCTGGACCTCGCTGCCCGACGCGGGCTCGCTGGGCGCGGACAACCCGTGGCTCGCCGCCGAGGGCGACGGGCTGCTGCCGATGCACGCCGCGGCCCCGAGCGCGATCTCGACGCTGCCCGAGGCGATCGCCGCCGCCGCCGGCTGTTATCCCCGCTACACGCTCGGCATGGGCTACGACCCGGTCGGGATAGCCCCGCTGCGCCAGGCGATCGCGGCACGCTACACCGCGCGTGGGGTGGCCACCCGCCCCGAGCAGATCCTCGTCACCACCGGCGCCCAGCAGGCCATCCACCTGGTGACCACGATGCTGCTCTCCCGGGGCGACCCGATGCTGGTGGAGTCGCCCACCTACCCGCACGTCCTCGACCTGGCCAGGACGCGCGGCGCCAGGATCGTCCCGGTCGGCGTCCCCGAGGAGGGCTGGCGTGACCTGGAACTGCTGACCTGCGCGATGCGCCAGTCGGCCGCCCGCCTCGTGTACATCATCCCCGACTTCCAGAACCCGACCGGGCATCTGATGGACGACACGGCGCGGGCGGCCCTCGCCGTCGCGGCGAGGCGGTACGGCACCACCCTGGTGGCCGACGAGAGCTGGGGCGAGCTGGCGATCGACGAGGGGGCCGGGGCCACGCCGCTGGCCGCGTTCGACACCGACGGCAGGGTGATCACCATCGGCTCGGCGTCCAAGCTGTGGTGGGGCGGGCTGCGCATCGGCTGGATCCGCACCACCGCCGCGACGGTCCGCCGCCTGGCCGTGCTCCGCGCCTCGGTGGACATCGCCAGCCCGCTCTTCGAGCAGCTGGTGGTGACCGAACTGTTCGAGGACATCGAGCGGGCCAGGGCCGAGCGGGCCCGCCTCCTCGGTGCCTCCAGGGCCGTCCTGGCGGCCGAGCTGGCGGCGCGCATGCCCGACTGGAGCTTCCTGACACCCGCGGGCGGCGGCTCGCTCTGGGTGCGGCTGTCCGGCCCCTCGGCCGTCGCGCTGGTCGACGCGGCGGCCTGCCAGGGGGTCCGCCTGGCTCCCGGGCAGTGGTTCGGGGTGGACGGCACCCTGGAGGGGCGGCTCCGCCTCCCCTTCACCCAGCCGCCCCAGGTCCTCGTCGAGGCGGTGCGGCGCATCGCCGAGGCCAGGCGCAGGGGCGCGTACGGCACCCGCCCCGCCGCCCCTCTCACCCCGGCCCTGTGAACCGGCCGGGTGGACGGCGGGGCGTGGTTCAGTCGGAGGTGACGCCCCTGGCCAGCGGGGCCCGCAGTCCCAGCCGCACGGCCGCGATCCGCAGCCCGAAGGCGAGGCACGCGGCGGCCAGCGTGGCCGGCCAGCCGTGCAGGTCGAGGGTGTAGAGCAGCGCCATCAGCGCCGAGCCGAGCATGGCGGGCACCGCGTACAGCTGGCGGTCGTACAGCAGGGTGGGGATCTGCCCGGCGAGGACGTCGCGCAGGATGCCGCCGCCGACCGCGGTGGTGACCCCGAGCAGGGTCGCGTGCAGCGGGGAGAGGCCGAGGTACATCGCCTTCTCGGTGCCGACCGCGCAGAACAGGCCGAGCCCCGCGGCGTCGAACACGTTCACCGCGGGCATCACCCGCTCGACCTGCGGATGCCAGAAGAACACGATCACCGTGGCAAGCACCGGCACGACCACGTAGCCGACGCTGGAGAAGGCCGCGGGCGGCACGTTCAGGATCAGGTCGCGCGCGATCCCGCCGCCCAGCGCGGTCATCTCGGCCAGTACGGTCATGCCCACCACGTCGAGCCGCCTGCGCACGCCGACGAGGGCGCCCGAGAGGGCGAAGACGAAGATCCCGACGAGATCGAGCACATGATTCACGAATAAATCATCCCATGACCGGATATATGCGCTTTCCATGAGGTCGGCGGGACGGTCAGCGCGACGGGGCCGTGTCCGGCGCCCGGTGTTCGCGCATCATCGTATGCAGCCTGCCCGCGAAGGCGAGGAGCACCAGCGACGCCACGATGGAGATCGCGGCGAGGGTGAGGAAGTACGCGGGCTCCGACATGTAGTTCTTCAACCGCCCCGTCTGCCCGCCCACCGCGTCGCCCACCGAGAAGGACAGGAACCACAGCCCGAGCATCTGGCTCTTGAACGCCTCGGGTGCGAGCTTGGTGGTGACCGAGAGCCCGACCGGGCTCAGCGCCAGCTCCCCGAAGACCTGGACGAGGTAGACCAGCACCAGCCACCACACCGAGATCCTCCCGCTCTGGGCCAGCATGGCGGCGAGCGCCATGATCATGAAGCTCAGGCCGTTGACGAACAGTCCCACGGAGAACTTGTGGGGAGCGGTCACCCGGTTGCCCAGCCGGATCCACAGCGCCGCGAAGACCGGCACGAAGATCATGATGAACAGCGGGTTGAACGCCTGCGTGGTCGCCGGGGTGATCCGCAGGCCGAACAGCGACAGGTCCGTGTTGTTCTGGGCGAAGAACAGCAGCACGGTCGGCGCCAGGTCGTAGACCATCCAGAAGACGGCGGCCGCGGCGAACAGCCAGACGTAGGCCTTCATCCGGGAGCGCTCGTCGTCGGTCAGGTTGTGGCTGCCCAGCAGGATGTAGCCGAAGTAGAGCACCGGCACGGCCACGATGAGCAGCGTCATCACCAGGGCGAAGGTGTCGAGGCTGAAGGTGCCCGAGGCCCCCCACACGGCCAGCGCGCCGCCCGCCGCGACGACGGCCACGACGAGGGCGAGGGTGAAGTGCCGGCGCTCGCGCGGGGTCATCCGGTGGCCCGGCCGCTCGCCCACGCCCATGAGGTGGCGCCTGCCCAGCACGTACTGGAGAAGGCCCAGGGCCATGCCGACCGCCGCCGCGCCGAAGCCCAGGTGCCAGCGGTCGCCCTCGGCGAGCCGGCCGACCACGATGGGGGCGATGAAGGCGCCGATGTTGATGCCGAGGTAGAAGATCGAGAAGCCCGCGTCCCTGCGCGCGTCGTCGTTCTGAGGGTAGAGCTTGCCGACCATCGTGGAGATGTTGGGCTTCAGCAGCCCGGTCCCGATGATGATGAGGAACAGGCCGAGCGCGACGAAGGCGCCGGTCCTGACGGGGATGGCCATGCTGATGTGGCCGCACATGATGACGAAGCCGCCGCACAGCACCGCCCTGCGGGCGCCGAGTATCCGGTCGGCGATCCAGCCGCCGGGCAGGGCGACGAGATAGATGAGGGCGCCGTAGATGCCGATGATCGCCTGGGCGGTCTGCTCGGTCAGCCCGAGGCCGCCCGTGGCGGGGGAGGCGGCCATGAAGGTGGCGAGGATGGCCCGCAGGCCGTACCAGCTGAAGCGCTCCCACATCTCGGTGCCGAACAGCGTGGCGAGGCCGCGCGGGTGCCCGAAGAAGGTCTTCTCGCGAGCTCGTCTTCCCGATGGCATGCGTCCCCCCGAACGTCATCGCGTGATCAGAGGCTAACTCTATGTACGCCTTCCGGCGGGACGGGAAAGCCGGTTACGCGATGTGGTGTTTCTTCTCCCTTTCAGGGTCTTGTCCAAGGGGAACGGCGTGTGGTGCGATGCATGCCACTCGTGCAAGTGAGCACTTTCTGGAGGCGCGTCATGGCCGGTGTCCTTGAGGAGCGGGCGGCGATCGAGAGGGAGATCGCGGGCCGTACGGTCTGTGGTCAGCTGAAGGAGGCGGCGGAGAGCAATCCCGACGCGCCGGCGTACTCCGACCCGGTCGAGGGGGGCTGGTCCACCCTCACCTACTCCCAGGCCAGGCAGCGGGTCCTGGAGATCGCCGCCGGTTTCGCCGCCCTCGGGCTGGAGCCCGGCGAGGCGGTGGCGCTCATGATGGTCAACCGCAGCGAGCACGTGCTGGCGGATCTGGGCGCGGTGCACGCCGGCGCCGTGTCCTGCTCGGTCTACTCGACCTTCGCCCCCGAGCAGGTGGCGTTCGTGGCCGGTGACGTCGCGGCGAGGATCGCGGTGCTCGGCGGACCGGCCGACCTGGCCAGGTGGGAGCCGGTCCTGGACGACCTCCCCGAGCTTCGCAAGGTCATCGTGCTGGAGGGCGCCCCGGCCGGCGACCGGTTCGTCTCCTGGGACGACTTTCTGGCCCTCGGCCGCGAAAGACTCGCCGCCGACCCCGCCGCCGTCGACGCCCGCTGGCAGGCGGTGACCGCCGACGACGTCCTCACCGTCCTGTACACCTCCGGCACCACCGGCAACCCCAAGGGCGTGCCGCTGACCCACTCCAACGTGTTCTTCGAGGTCGTGGCCACCAACCGGATGGCCGACCTGCCCGGCAACGGCACCCAGATCTCCTACCTCACCTACGCGCACATCGCCGAGCGGGTGCTCAGCCTCTACCTGCCGCTCTTCAAGTTCTCCCACACCCATTTCTGCACCGACCTCGCCCAGCTCGGCGCCACCCTCGGCCAGGTCAAGCCGGTGCTGTTCTTCGGGGTGCCGCGCGTGTGGGAGAAGATGATGGCCCGCCTGCAGGCGCTGCTCGCCACCCAGCCGGAGGAGCAGCAGGAGAGCGTGCGCCAGGCGATGGCCGCCGGGCTCGCCTACATCGAGGCCAACCAGTACGGGCGCACCCCCTCGCCCGAGGTCCTGGCCGCCTACGAGCAGGCCGACGCCGCCCTGCTGTCGATCATCCGGTCGATGATCGGCTTCGACAACGCGGGCTGGCTCGCCACCGCCGCCGCGCCGATGCCGCTGGAGGTCCAGCGCTTCTTCGCCGGCCTCGGCCTGCGGGTCCTCGACGTGTACGGCATGACCGAGACGACCGGCGCGTTCACCGCCAACGCCCCCGACCGCTACAAGCTCGGCACGGTCGGCCAGGCGGGTCCGGGCGTCGAGGTCAGGATCGCCGACGACGGCGAGATCATCACCCGCAGCCCGGCCAACACCCGCGGCTACCTCGGACGGCCCGAGGCCACCGCCGAGCTGCTCGACGAGGACGGCTGGCTGCACACCGGGGACGTGGGCTCCATCGACGAGGACGGCTTCGTCAGCATCGTCGACCGCAAGAAGGAGATCATCATCACCTCCGGGGGCGAGAACATCTCCCCGGCCAACATCGAGAGCCACCTCAAGGAGCACCCGCTCATCGGCCAGGCCCTCGCCTACGGCGACGGCAGGCCGTACCCGGTGGCGATCCTCACCCTCGACGGCGAGGTGGCCCCCGGCTGGGCGCAGGCCAACGGCGTCTCGTTCACCACCCTGGCCGACCTCGCCGAGCACCCCGACGTCCTGAAGGCCGTCGAGGGCGCGATCGCCGTCGCCAACGAGAAGCTGGCCCGCGTCCAGCAGATCAAGCGCTGGCGGCTGCTGCCGGTGGAGTGGACGGCCGAGAGCACGGAGCTCACCCCGAGCCTGAAGCTCAAGCGCCGCGTCATCCACGCCAAGTACGCGGAGATCATCGACGGCATGTACGAGGGCTGATCACACGGCACGAACGAGAGCCGACCACGAGGAGGCCGCGAGCCGCCCACGAGCCGCCCGGCGCCCGCCGTCGCCGGGCGCCGGGTTCCCCTTTTCCCCTTTCCGGCGTTCCCCGGCTTCCCGTTGCCCCGGGTTCCCCGGCGCGCGTCGCCCGGGAGGCCGCTCACGAAAGGCGGCCCGCCGACCCTCCCGGTCCGGCGCCGGGCCGCGATGAGCGGGCCGCAGGACCGGCACGGGCGAGGGGCACCGTCCCGGCACGGGCGAGGAACGCTGTTCCGGCACCGTGAGCCGAAACCTTTCGCCGCCGGATGACCGGGACGCTGGCTGCACATCGGCTCCGAAACATTTCGAGTAAATAAGTGCGCCGAGTTCGCACGACGTTGAGCTGCGAGTGAGAACGAGGAAGACCTTACTCGTCATAAGTCTGTTGACACCTCCCTTGACTCACCTCTACCAGCCGCTTATATTTCCGCAATATTAATAAACCGCATTGAAAGTTTCAGCCTCACAACTCCGATTGATTCACGGCCGACGGCCTCGGGTGACGCCGTCGCCGGTCGAAGGGATGGCATGAGCGAACAGGCGGTCCACCGGCGACGCCCGCGGCCGCCGGCACGCGTTCACCGGCCGGCACCGGAGACGCGGGGATGAGCGCGACCGGGACGGTCGAGGTGTCATCCGGCACTCCTGATCCGGGTGAGGTGACGTCCGATCCCGTCCGGGGGAGGCGCGCTCCGGGTCGTACCTGGCGTCAGGCGCTGCGCCGCGACTGGCAGCTGTACTCGCTGGCGGTTCTCCCGCTGCTGTTCTTCGCGATATTCCGGTACCTGCCGATGATCGGCAACGTGATCGCCTTCAGGAAGTTCGAGCCCGGCGGCAGCGTGCTGGGCGAGGAGTGGGCGGGCCTGCGCTACGTGCGGATGTTTTTGAACGACCCGACGTTCTGGCAGGTGTTCACCAACACGCTGGTGCTGGGGGCGCTGACCCTGCTGTTCTGCTTTCCCATGCCGATCGTGCTCGCACTGCTGATCAACGAGGTGCGGCAGCGGCGCCTCAGGCGGTTCGTCCAGTCGATCTCCTACCTGCCGCACTTCCTGTCGATCGTGGTCGTGGCCGGCCTGGTCATCGAGTTGTTGTCGGTGGACGGGCCGGTGAACCAGATCCTGCGCGTGGCGGGTGACGACCCCATCTCGTTCCTGCAGCAGCCGGAGTGGTTTCGGACGATCTACGTCTCCTCGGAGATGTGGCAGACCGTCGGGTGGGGGACGATCCTCTATCTCGCCGCGCTGACCACCATCGACGACCAGCTGTACGAGGCGGCCAGGATCGACGGCGCGGGCCGGTGGCGGCAGACCTGGCACGTGACGCTGCCCGGCATCCGGCCGACCGCGGTCACCCTGCTGATCCTGAACATCGGGGCGTTCATGGCGGTCGGGTTCGAGAAGGTCTTGTTGCTGTACAACCCGCTGACGTACCCGACCGCGGACGTGATCTCCACGTACCTGTACCGGATGGGCGTGGTGTCCAACAACTTCAGCTACGCCACGGCGATCGGCCTGTTCGAGGCGTTGATCGGGCTGATCCTGGTGTTGTCGGCGAACCTGATCTCCCGGCGCACGGTGGGGACGAGCCTGTGGTGAGCGTGGACGTGAGCAGGGGCCATCGGGTGTTCCAGGCGGTCAACGCCGTCGTTCTGGCCGGCGTCGTGATCGTGACCCTGTACCCCTTCGTCAACGTGGTCGCCCGCTCGCTGAGCGACGAGACCGCCATCCGCTCGGGTCAGGTCAACCTCATACCCCGCGGCTTCACCCTGTCGACGTACGAGTACGTGATCTCTGACCCGACGTTCTGGACGAACTACCGCAACACCGTGGTGTACACGGTCGTGGCCACGGCGATCGCGATGTTCATGACCACCTGCTACGCCTACGTGTTGTCCAAGAGGCATCTCAAGGGCCGCAGGCTCCTGATCGGGATCGCCGTCTTCACCATGTTCTTCTCCGGCGGCATCATCCCCAACTACGTGCTGATCACCAGCCTCGGGATGAAGGACAGCATCTGGGCCATCGTGTTGCCGAACGCCATCAGCGTCTTCAACCTCCTGATCATGAAGGCGTTCTTCGAGGGGCTGCCGGTCGAGCTGGAGGAGGCCGCCGCGATCGACGGCATGAACACCTACGGCATCCTGCTGCGGATCGTGCTGCCGCTGTCGAAGGCGGTGATCGCCACGATGGTGCTCTTCTACGCCGTCGCGTTCTGGAACTCGTGGTTCGCCGCGTTCCTCTACATGAGCCAGTCCGATCTCTTCCCGGTGACCGTCTTCCTGCGCAACCTGATCGCCGGCGCCACCGGCGCGTCGTCGGTGGGCGCCGACGCGATGAACATGACGGTGGCCGCCAACATCAAGGCGGTGACGACGGTGCTCACCATCTTGCCCATCCTGGGGATCTACCCCTTCGTCCAGCGCTACTTCGTCACCGGGGTCACGCTCGGCGCGGTCAAGGGATAGCCGTACTCCCGCCGGCCTCTGTCACCCCGGTCGCCCTCCCACCCGTTTCCGAGAAATCCGAGAAAAAGGACTTCCATGTACCAGATGAACCGGCGTCAGGCGATGGTCGCGATGGGTACCTTCGCCGTCCTGGCCGGCTGCGGCAGTGACGACACCAAGAAGCAGGCCGACAACCTGGCGGCGAACCGGGAGGGCGCGATGCCCGGCTACGGGGCCGGCGCCCAGTTCAAGGCCGCCGCGCCGCTGTCGTTCACCGTGCTGTACAACAACCACCCGTTCTACCCGATCAAGAACGACTGGCTGTTCTGGTCCGAGCTCGGCAAGCGGACCAACGTGACCCTCCAGCCGAGCGTGGTGCCGCTCAGCGACTACGAGAACAAGCGCAGCCTGGTGATCGGCGCGGGTGACGCCCCGCTCATCATCCCCAAGACCTATCCCGCCCAGGAGACCCCTTTCGTCGCCTCCGGCGCCATCCTGCCGGTCAGCGACTACCTGGACCTGATGCCGAACTTCAAGGAGAAGGTCGCCAAGTGGAACCTCCAGGCCGACCTGGACACGCTCCGGCAGGAGGACGGCCGCTTCTACCTCCTGCCCGGCCTCCACCAGGACCACTGGGTGGATTACTCCCTGGCGGTTCGCGCGGACATCCTGGAGAAGCACGGGCTCGAGATCCCGGAGACCTGGGAGGAGTTACGCACCATGCTGAAGGCGCTGAAGGCGGAGTATCCCGACTCCTACCCGTTCTCCGACCGCTGGGGAACCCTCACGCCTGGTGCCAACCTGCTGAACATCGTCGGCGTCTCCTACGGCGCCCCCGGCGGCTGGGGCTACGGGGAAGGGGTGGTGTGGGACCCCAACATCCAGAAGTTCGCCTTCACCGGCGCCACGGAGCAGTACCGGCAGATGCTGGAGTATCTCCACACGCTGGTGAAGGAGAAGCTGCTCGACCCGGAGAGCTTCACCCAGACCGACGACCTGGCGATCCAGAAGCTGGTGTCCGGCAAGTCCTTCGTGATCGGCACGAACGCCCAGACGCTGGTCAACGAGTACCGGCCGCCGCTGGAGAAGGCGAACCCGGAGGCCAGGCTCGTCAAGATCCCACTGCCCGTCGGCCCGCTCGGACCCATCAAGTACGGCGCGGGCAACACCCGCCTGGAGAACGGCGTCATGATCTCCAAGAAGGCCCGTGACAGCAAGAACTTCGTCGCCATGATGCAGTTCGTCGACTGGCTCTGGTACTCCGACGCGGGCCAGGCGTTCGCCAAGTGGGGGGTCGAGGGGGTCACCCACACCAAGGACGCGTCCGGGAAGTACAAGCTCGCCTCCGACGTCGACTTCGTCGGGCTCAACCCCAAGGCGCCCAAGCACCTGCAGAAGGACTTCGGGTTCTCCAACGGCGTCTTCGCCTACGGCGGGCCCACCGAGCTGCTGCAGTCGACCTTCTCCGAGGAGGAGATCGCGTTCCAGAAGGAGATGAACTCCCGCAAGCCGCTGCCGGTGCCGCCCCCGCACCCGCTCACCGACGAGGAGCGCGAGCAGGTGACGCTGTGGCAGACACCGCTGAAGGACCACGTCACCCAGAACACGCTCAAGTTCATCCTCGGCAAACGCGACTTCGGCGAGTGGGGCGCCTACGTCAAGGAACTCGAGGCCAACAACATGACCTCCTTCGTCAACATGATGAACGGCGCCTACGAGCGGTTCAAGCAGAAGCACGGTTGATCCCCTGCGGGCCGGTGGCGCTCGTACCACCGACGGGCGCCCCGGCCTCCCCTGCACGACCGACCCGTCCGACGGCACGTCCGACCCGTCCGACCGCACGAGCGACCCATCCGACGGCACGACCGACGCGGAGTTCCCCTGATGACCGACACGACGGCCGGGCACCGGTTCGGCGAAGGGCCCCTCGCCCGCGCCTCCGCGCTCGTCTACACCCTGCTGGTGGTCGAGCTGCTGTTCCTGCTCACCACCGTGCCCGGCCTGATCGGGCTCGTCCTGCTCGGCCGTGACGCCACCAACATCCCGCTGGCCGCGCTCTGCCTGATCCCGGCCGGCCCGGCGCTCTCGGCCGCGCTTTACGCGCTGCACCACCGCCGCCTGGACCTCACCGACCTCCATCCCGGGGCGGCGTTCTGGCGCGGCTACCGGGCCAACCTGCGCGGGGTCGTGAAGCTCTGGATCCCGTGGCTGCTGTGGCTGGCCGTCATCGGGTCGAACCTCGCCACCGCCGGCGTCCAGGGATGGTGGGCCGTGCCGTCGGTCCTCATCGCCGTGGCGGCGACCCTCTGGATCGCCAACGTGCTGGTGATCACCTCCCTGTTCGCGTTCCGCGCTCGGGACGTCGCCCGCCTGGCCGTGTACTTCCTCACCCGTTCCCCCCGGGCCTCGCTGGGCAACGCCTGCCTGCTGGTCCTGGCGGCGGGTCTCACGCTGATCGCCTCCGAGGCGCTGCCTGTGCTGCTGGCCTCGGTGTTCGCGTCGATGCTCCTGCTGAACAGCCGCACGGTGATCACCGAGGTGCGGGAGAGGTTCACGGCCTGAGACCCGCGGACGCCCGTCGCCGGAGACCCACCTGTTCGGATCGGCCACCCCGATGGCCCCGCACGCCGGCCGGAGGAGCCCTACGACCGGGCTCGAACCGGCCGGCGCGGCGGCGTCGGCACGGGGGCGCTCACCGGCGTCCGGCCGGCGACGGCGATCCCACCGGCATGCCGGTCTCGCGGCCGGGGAGCGGCCGGGCCTCGGGGCCCCGGGGGCTTTCCCCGGCGGGCGGCTCTCGCTTTGCCCAACGGGGCGTGTGTCCTCTACCTGCTTGTTACCGGTGGCCTCCTAGCGTCTTGATCATGACGATGAGAGTTCTTCTCGCATCCCTGGCGGCCGGGGCAGTGACCCTGCCGGCACCGGCCGGAGCCCCGGCCGCCGCCGCTGTCGAGGACCTGACGATCCGCTCGGTGACCCTGCACCCCACGACCCCCGTGGTCGGGCCCGCCGACTCCGTACGCATGGTGATAGAGGTGGTGGCCCGGGGCGTCACCGGCCCCGAGGGGGTGAGGATCAAGGTCGAGCCCGGCGCGCCTCCCGCCTCGGCGGGCACGTCCTTCCCCGTCACCGCGCCCCGCCGCGGGACGCCCGCCCGGCCGGGACCCGGACGGGGGCCCGCCCTCGCGCCCGGACCGGCGCCCGGCCCGGTCGTGGCCGCCCGCCTCGCTCCCGGCTCGGCCGTGGCGACGGCGGGGAAGATCGTCTCCAGGCCGGGGGAGGGCTGGGTGACCTGGCGGTTCGCCCCGGAGAAGAGCCTGAGCCGCTGGTACCCCGCAGGACCCTGGACGGTCTCCGTGACCGCCAGGGGCGCGGACGGCGCCGAGGTCACCGGGCACACGGGCTTCCTGCTGAAGCGCCTGACCAGGTTCGGCGGGGTGGAGGCGGTCCGGGGGAACTCGGGTGTGCGGGTGACGGGGGTGCTGAACCGGGTCGACCCGCAGGGAGCCCTCGACTACGCGCCCTTCCCCGGCCAGCCCGTCGAGATCCTGCACCGGCCGGGGGAGAAGGCCGGATGGACGAGGGTGGCCGGCGCCACGACCGACTCCCGGGGACGTTTCGCCCGGACCGTGGGCGATCGCACGGGCGGTGAGTGGCGGATCCGCTTCCAGGGCACGAACCATTACGCCCCCAGGCTGGGCATCGTTCACAAGGTCTCGCGCTAGGCCGGCCGGGTCGAGACGGAGGGCCGGGCGGCCGGCGAGATCGGGCCGGGCCGGGCCAGAGACGTGCCGGGCCATGCCATGCCGGGCCATGCCATGCCGGGCCATGCCATGCCGGGCCATGCCATGCCGGGCCATGCCAGGGCGTTCCAGGTCAGGCCAGGGCGTGCACCGCCGCGCCGAACAGGGAGGGCATCCGCCGGGCGGCCGGGACGATCAGCCGCCCCGCCGTCCGGTACCGGCGGGTGCCCACCAGCGCCCCGGTGAGCAGCCGGTGCCGCCGGGACAGCCGAAGCCAGGCGGCCTCGTACGACCCGGGGGCACCGGCCCGCAGGCAGTCCACCAGCAACCGCGCGGACGTCAGCGCGAGCGACACCCCCTCCCCGGTGAGCGCGTCGACGTAGCCGGCCGCGTCACCGACCAGCAGCACCCGCCCGGCCACCCGGGCGCGTACCCGCTGGCGCAGCGGTCCCGCCCCGCGCACCGGGGTCGCCGCCGGTCCCTCCAGCCGCTCCAGGAGCGCGGGAAAGTCCGCCAGGTGCTCCGGGTAGCCGCGCCGCCGCGAGCTCAGCACGGCGACGCCCACCAGGTTCTCGCCCACCGGCGTCACGTACGCCTCGCCGTCCGCCGCCCAGTGGACCTCGACGAAGTCCGTCCACGGCGCGACCGGGTAGTGCCGCCGCAGCCCGTACCTGCGCGGCCCGCGCCCCGGCAGCTCCAGCCCGAGCAGGGCGCGCAGCGGGGAGTGCAGGCCGTCAGCGGCCACCAGCCAGCGGGCACGCAGCCCCGCCGCCTCGACCCCGCCGCCGTCCTGCCGCACGCCGTCCACCTTGCCGGGCACGACCTTCACGCCCAGTTCCCGCGCCCGCCGGGCCAGCGCGGCGTGCAGCGCGGTCCGCCGCACGCCCAGGCCCGGCCCGTCGCGGAACGCCGCCTCCACCGCGTACCGGCGGTCCAGGTAGCGGATGCCGCGCAGCGGCCTGCCCTCGACCCGCACCCCCAGCGACCCCAGGGCGGCGGTGCCGCTGGGCATCAGCCCCTCGCCGCACGCCTTGTCCACCGGTACGGCCCTGGGCTCGACGACGACCGCCTCCATCCCGGCCAGCGCGGCGTGGATGGCGGTGGCCAGACCCGCCGGCCCACCGCCCGCGATCAGGACGTCGATCACGCCGGGGCCCTGCCGGAGGACGGCGGCACGTCGGAGGGCGGCAGGTCCTCCGGCGGCGCGGTGGGGGGTGGCACGTCCTGCGGCGGCGCGGCTCCCGCCGCCCCGGTGGCGGGAGCCGTGGCGAGCGAGGCCAGGGCGTCCTCCTCGCAGCGGATCCGCACCACCATCAGCGCGGCGTTGAGCACGGTGAACACCAGCGCGGTGACCCACGCGGTGTGCACCAGGGGCAGCGCCGCCCCCTCGACGGCCACCGCGACGTAGTTGGGGTGGCGCAGCCACCGCAGCCGGTAGGGGCCGCGCTCCACCAGCGGCAGACCGGGCACCACGATGACCTGGGTGTTCCACTGCGGGCCCAGCGCGGTGATGCACCACCAGCGCAGGCCCTGCGCGGCGACCACCAGGACGAGCATCGGCCAGCCGAGCGCGGGCACGAAGGGCCGGTCGGCCAGGCCCGCCTCGAACAGGCATCCGGCGAGCAGGCCGGTGTGCAGGGCGACCATCCACGGGTAGTGGCCCTGCCCGGACAGCACCCCGCCGCGCGCCATGCTCCAGCGCGCGTTGCGGCGCGCGACGACCAGCTCGGCGACGCGCTCCAGGCCGACGAGCAGCACGAGCAGCAGGTACCAGGACGACAGATGCCAGGACATCGGGCTCCTACCAGCGCAGCAGTACGAGTTCGGAGCAGAAGCCCGGCCCCATCGCGAGGAGGAGTCCCGGCGTGCCCGGCGGTGGTGGCCGCAGGGCGAGCGTATCCCGCAGGACGTGCAGGACTGAGGACGAGGACAGGTTCCCGATCGCGGCGAGCGAGCGCCAGGTGAGGTCCAGCGCGCCCTCGGGAAGCCGCAGCGTCTCCGCCACCGCCTCCAGGACCTTCGGGCCGCCCGGGTGGCAGACCCACGCCGTCACGTCCTCGACCCTCAGGCCGTGGTCACCGAGGAAGCCGTGCACGTCGTCCGCCAGATAGGTGCGCACCACCTCGGGGACGCTCGCGTCGAGCACCACGCGGAAGCCGGTGTCGCCGACGTGCCAGCCCATCACGTGCTCGGACTCCGGATACAGGTGGCTGCGCGAGGCCACCACCGTCGGCCCGGTCATCGTGACCGGCGGCTCCGGGAGCTCGTACGTTCCCGCCGGTTCGGAGGGCGGCCGGTGCGTCACGGGCGCGCCGGTCGCGGGGGAGGACCTCGCGAACCCCGAGGGCGCCGGGGACGAGGAGGACGCGGAGGCTCCGGAGAGGGGGAACCGGTGATGCGCGGCGGGCGCGCTGTTCGGCGGGGAGGAGCCCGCGGGTCCCGCGGGCCGCGTGGTCGCGGACGCGCCGTTCGCCCCGGCGGCGGCACGGGAGGTCGCGGAGGATCCGGTACGCCGTGGCCGCCACTCGTCGCCGCAGGCCACCACGGCCGTCGCCCCGTCGCCGAACAGGGCGCTCGCGACCATGTTGGCGATGGAGGCGTCACCGCGCTGCAGGGTGAGGGAGCACAGCTCGACCGAGAGCAGCACCGCGAGATGGTCCGGCCAGCCGCGCAGGTAGTCGTGGAGGCGGGCGATCCCGGCCGCCCCCGCGACACAGCCCAGGCCGAAGACCGGTACCCGCTTGACGTCCGGGCGCAGCCCGAGCCGCCCGGCCAGCCTGGCGTCCACCGAGGGCGCCGCGACACCGGTCACCGAGGTGAAGAGGATCATGTCCACGTCCTCGGGGAGGACCCCCGCGTCCCGCAGCGCACCGCCCACCGCCTCGGCGCCCAGCTCCACGGCCGTCTCCACGAAGGCGTCGTTGGCCGCGCCGAAGCCGTCCAGCTTGGCGTACCGTTCGAGCGGCAGTGTCAGGTGCCGTGACTCCACCCGCGCGGAGGCGTGCAGCCTGTCGAGCAACAGGCGGCTGGCACCCTTGGGAAGGCACGCTCGTGCGAACGCGTCGGTGATCTCTGCCTGGGAGTGGCGGTTCGGCGGGAGTGCGCCGCGGACAGCGACGATTCGCGTCATCTGGTAACTCCCGGCTCGCGAACAGCGGACAACTCCCTTTTGCCCACCTGCGCGTGTGGCATGCGTCACGAAGCCCTTCGCGCCCGCCTTCCGCGGGGTTCCGGTCCGCGGGGGAGCCGCGCTCCGCCTCCGGCTCTCGCCCCGGCCCCGCCCGTCTCCGGCCCGCCCGTCTCCGGCCCCGGCTCCGCGAGGTGGCGGGCCGGGACGCGAGAGCGGGAACGGCCCGAGAGGGTGCCCGCGCTTTGTGAGGTTCCCGCCTACGATCGACCCGTGACGAGGAGTCGGCCATCGCGCCTGGGCCCCGGGCCGTCGCTCCGGGCCGTACGGGGATTACTGCTGGCCTGTCACCCGGGACCGACCGTGGCGGTCACCGCCCTGGTGACCGCGCTGGCCGTCGCGAGCGGGCGCGACGCGGCCGGGTGCGCCCTGGTGGCCGCGGCCGTGCTGGCGGGACAGCTCTCGATCGGCTGGTGCAACGACGCGGTGGACGCCGCGCGGGACGCCGCCGCGGGCCGCACCGGCAAGCCCGTCGCCTCCGGAGCGGTGGGCGTCCGCACGGTGTGGGTCGCCGCTCTCGCGGCCCTGGCGCTGTGCGTGCCGCTCTCGCTGGCCTCCGGTCCCGCCGCCGGTGCCGTCCACCTGGCCGGCGTCGCCGCGGCGTGGGCCTACGACCTCGGGCTCAAGGCGACCGCGCTGTCCTGGCTGCCGTACGCGGTGGGGTTCGGCTCGCTGCCGGGGTTCGTGACCCTGGGCCTGCCGGGACACCCGTGGCCCGCCTGGTGGGCCGTGACGGCCGCGGCGCTGCTCGGCTGCGGGGCGCACCTGGCCAACGTGCTTCCCGACATCCCCGCGGACCTCGCGGGCGGGGTCCGCGGCTGGCCGCAGCGGCTCGGCACCGCCCGCGTCCGCCTCCTGATCCCGCTGCCCCTGCTGGCCGCGACGGCCCTGCTCGTCCTCGGGCCCCCGGAGCCGCCGGGCGCGGGAAGCTGGGCCGCCCTGGCGGCGGCGGGGGCCTTCACCGCCGGAGGACTGGCACTGGGCCGGGGCTCGTCGCGCGTCCCCTTCGCCGCGGCGATCGCCGTCGCCGCGGTCGACGTCGTCCTGCTCCTCGCCCGCGGCACCGCCATCACCGCGCCCTGACCGGCCGCCCGCGTCTCAGCGGGACGCCGCGGGTACCGGGTCGTCCCAGGAGATCCGGTGGTCGTGTATCCAGGCCAGCGCGTTCCTCCTGTCCACCTGCCGCATGATGGCGGGGAGCGTGAGGTCGCGCAGGAAGGCGCGGACGGCTCCGGGGGCCTTGCCGCTCCCGCTGCGCCTGCCGTGCGCCACGATCCGCTCCACCCGGTCTCGCCGCAGCCTCTCGAAGGCGGCGAACGCGTCGGGGGTGCCGGGGACGTCACGCAGGCACTTGGCCAGCACCACCGCGTCCTCGATCGCCATGGACGCCCCCTGGCCCGACGAGGGCGAGGTCGCGTGCGCGGCGTCGCCCAGGATCACCATGCGCTCGTCGAACCACTTCGGCACGGTCGGGAGGTCGTAGGTGTTCCATCCGGCCGGGATGTGGTCGGTCGCGCCGATGATGTCGAGCATCGGCCCGGTGTCGTCCCTGAACAGCTCCGTCAGCGTGGCGCGCCACCCCTCCGGGGTGACCGCCGCGAGCTCCTGCGGAGCCGGCTCCCTCGGACTCGGCGGGTTGGCGAACCACCACACCTGCCCGTCCGGATGGACCAGGTAGCCGAAGAAGGCCCTCTTGCCGAAGATGAAGTGGTACGTCCCCGGCTCGCCGGGAACCTCCACACCGTCCGCGAAACCGCCCGTGTTCAGCAGCCCGACATGCCGGGCACGGGGAGCGCCGGGGTCGATGATCGTGCGCGTGCGCGAGTGGAGCCCGTCGGCGCCGACCAGCAGGTCGCCCTCGGCCGTACCGCCGTCGGCGAAGACCGCCCGCACCCCGTCCGCGGTGGCCGAGGCGTCGGTGAGGCGCTTGCCGTAGTGGATCCGCACCCCGCGCCGTACGGCCTCGTCGCGCAGCGCCAGGTAGAGGTCGGCGCGCTTCAGGGTCCGGCTGGGCTGCCGGGTGGTGGCGAGCGGCCTGCCCCGGCCGTTGAGCATGAGCATCCGCGGGGAGTCCATGCCCAGGTCGCTGACGAGATCGTGCAGGTCGAGGAGGCGCAGGGCCTCGATCCCGTTGACCGCGAGCGTGAGGAAGACGCCCACGCCCTCCGAACCGCGGTCGTACGCCTCGAAGACCTCGCAGTCCACGCCCGCGCGCCGCAGGGCCATGGCCGTCACCGGACCGGCGATGCCTCCGCCGACGATCAATGCTTTTTTAGTCATAAAATGACTATACATAAAATGACCATTACGCGGCGAGCCCTACGATGTTCGCCATGTCGACGAGGCGATCTCCACTGGCCATGGCGTTGCTCTCGCTGGTCGCCGAGGCGCCGATGCACGCGTACCGGATGCAGCGGCTGATCAGGGAGCGGCACAAGGACGACGTGGTCAACGTCGCGCAGCGCAACAGCGTGTACCAGACCATCGACCGGCTGCTGCGCGACGGGCTCATCGCGGTCCGCGAGACCTCGCGCGAGGAGAACCGCCCGGAGCGGACCGTCTACGAGCCCACCGAGGCGGGCCGCGACACGCTGCGGCAGTGGATGCGGACGATGCTCTCCACGCGGGCCCGCGAGTTCCCCGAGTTCCCCGCCGCGCTCGCCTTCATGGTCGTGCTGCCGCCCGAGGAGGTCCGTGCCGCGCTCGAGGAGCGACTGACCTCGCTGGAGACGCGGCTGTCGGAGCTGGACACCGACCTGACCGAGGGCGGGAGATTCCTGTCCCGGGTCTTCCTGGTGGAGTCCGAGTACCAGCGGGCCGTGCTCAAGGCCGAGCTCGACTACGTCCGCGGCCTCGCCGGCGACCTGCGCGCGGGCATGCTCGGCTGGGATTACCGCCTCTGACGTCCACCGGCGTCCACGAGGCCGGGCCGCCGCGGGCGCGACCCGGCATCGTGACACTCACCGGACGGTCCGCCGGAGTCTGACCCGCCGCCCCCGCGGCACTCCCGGCCCCGTCCGTGAGACGTGAGCGTGGCCGGGTGACTCCGCCCGGATCTCGCGGACGCCCCTGTCCTGGCCACAAAAGGCCATCCCGTTGCCGCCGGGGAAACGCGGTGGAAGTGTCATGGTTCCTCCGGAAAAGTAATTGGGAGATCACCATGAGTCAGTCCACGCACGCGACCCCGAAGCAGGCACGGATGGCGGCCGTTCAGGCGGCGATCGCCAAGACGAAGATGACCACGGCCAAGCTGTGGAACCCCTGGCCGCAGTTGCTGGACGACGACGTCGTCATCAAGAAGCTGCAAATCGCGGCCGGTGGTGGGAACGTTCCAGAAATCATTCCCGACGGGCAGCAGTTCTCCGACCTCAAGCCCGTGCGCCTGCCGGCGATCGGCAAGGAGGCGGGGCTCGGCGGGCCGGTGACCCAGTCCACGTTCGCCGAGGCCCGCGAGAAGCTCAGGAGCGGGTACGTCGCGACCGGGCGGGCCAACTACCGCGGGCTCGCCAGCGCCAACTGCACGCTCTTCGCCTGTTGCGTCATCGGGATGCTGGCCGACCAGCCCAAGCTGCTCGGTTCGGGCGTCAAGGTGGAGTTGGTCAACTTCCGCGACACCACCGGGGGCGCCGGGCACGCCTACGTCGTCGTGGGACGCGCCGAGGGCGATGTGGGCGACATCAGGACCTACGGTCCCGACTGCTTCTTCGTCGACCAGTGGTACGCCCGCCACAAGAGCGGCACGCCCGGCGTCCAGGGGGTCAAGGACGCCGTTCCGGGTGAGCCTCCCAACCCCTTCTGGGACCTCGATTTCTACGCCTTCATGAGCGACGAGACCTCTCCCGTCGTGAAGCTCACCTTTACCGGCGACGAACTGTCCAAGCTCGGGCTCTGAGCCCTCCCGGCGCGCCCGCCGTCTCCCTCACCGGTCACCGACGGCGGGCGCACCGGCACCCTTGCTTAGTCCAACTTACTAAGTTTTACTGAATAGATGGGACGTCGAACACAGGACCTCGGGCGCTTCACCGACGTGGCACTGCTCGTGCTCATCAGCCTCGCCGAGGGCGACAAACACGGTTACCGGATGATCCAGGACATCGAGGGGTTCTCCGGGACGGCTCTGGAGCCCGGCACCCTCTACGGGGCGCTCATGCGCCTGGAGAAGCGCGACTGGATCGAGCAGGTCGCCTCCGGCGAGCGACGCAAGCCGTACCGGCTCACGGAGGGCGGCAGGAGCGCGCTCACCGAGCAGCTCGCGACGCTGCGCCGCATCGAGCAGACGGGCGCCAGGCGCGCGGGGGTCGCCTGGGGGTCGTCATGATGCGGGCGCTGGCCGTCGGAGTGCTGCGGCTCTATCCCAGGGCGTGGCGCAGGCGCTACGAGGAGGAGGTCCGCGAGCTGGTCGAGGCGCGCCCGGTGCGGCTTCGCACGGTGGCCGATCTCCTCGCGGGCGCGTTCGACGCCCGGATCAACCGTGACCTGATCCCAGGAGGCTCCGCCGTGCGAACTCCGCGCGCCGCCGTGCTGATCGTCGGCGGCATCACGCTCACCCACCTCTGGAACCCCGGCATCCGGCAGGTGGCCAGCCTGGAGGCCACGTGGTCGCACGCTCTGGAGCACGGGCCGGTCGCGGAGCCGCTGGCCGTCGTGAGCACCACGGTGTTCACGACGGCACCGGTGATCGCCGTGCTCGCGATGCTCCCGCTGCTGGCGAACGCGGTGAGGGTGATCAGACGCAGCGAGCGTTCCGCCCCCTTCGAGGTGATCGCCTTCGCGCCCCTGTGCCTGGTTCCAGCGGCGCTGTTCGGCTGGCTGTACGTGAGCATGGTGTTCCTGGGCTCCGGGTTTCCGATGGGAGCCTTCGGCAACGCCATGACCGGCGGCTTCTTCGTGCCGATGATGCTCGCCTTCCTCCTGGCGCTGCCTTCGAAGGCGGCCGGGGACCCCATGCTCGCCCCCGGCGTCCGTGCCGCCGGCCGGTTGCTCGCCGTCGCCGCCGGGGCCACCGCCCTGGCCTGGCTGCCGATCGCCGTCCTGATGCTCATGGGTGCCGAGGGGGTCACGGCCTCCTTCGCGGCAGCGGTGGCGGCGAGCGCGGCGGTCAGCGTGGCGATGTCGGCTTTCATCGCCGGGCGGGCCCTCGGCCACGGCCGCCAGGCGGTCCGGCACCTCGCCCACGCCTGACGGGGAGGCGCGTCCGGCCGTCCCGGTGTCCCGCGTGACGCCGTGACTCGACGGTCGTCGAGTCACGAGGCGGCCGGCGGTTCCGGCCCTGCCGATCGCGTTCGGGACGTGACCGGGAGCGATCGCCTGCCACCACGACGTCGCTCCGGGCGACAGGTTCGCGCCGGCCGCTTGGGCCGGCCTCTCGACACCGTGATCTCAGCCATCGGGCCTAAGCGCCCTCGCGGAGGTCGGGGCATCTCTCGGCGACGATGCGAGCCAGCTCGGCACGGGACGCGATGTCGAGTTTGCCGAACATCCGGCGAAGGTGGGTGGACACCGTGTGGGGGGAGAGGAACATGCGCTCGGCGGCCTGGCGGTTGGTCATGCCTCGGGCGATGAGGCCGGCCACCGCGCGTTCCGTGTCGGTGAGGCTGTCCCATCCGAAAGACGGCCGCTGGGCTCGAGCCCAGCGGCGGCGCCGTACGCCGAGTGTCCGCAGCCGGGCTCGCACGCGGGCCGCGTCCCGGAGCGCGCCGATGTGCTCGTAGCCGTCGAGCGCCTCGTCCAGGCTGCCGACGGCCTTCGCGAAGGCGTCGGCGCCGGAAACGCCGGCCCACAAGAGGCCCAGGTCTTCTGCGGCCGAGGCGCATGCCCACGGTTCAGGCTGATCGGTGGCGGAGGCCAACGCGCCGGGGTCCTGGTAGAAAATGCCGCGGACATGGGCGAACGTGACGGCGAAGACGGGGAAATCCGGGTTGTTCCGGGCCAGGTACTCGGCCGTGTCAACGATGACCTGCGCATACGGACGATTCGCCGTGGCCAGCGCCAGCCGGGTCATCCAGGCGGCGGTGAGAGGCGTCGTGATCAGTGCCCAGCGCCGCTCCTCCTCATCGGTGTAGATGGTGCGGAGGATGTCGATCGCCCGCCCGGGGTCACCTTGAGCCTCGGCCACCGCCGCCATCACCCACCTTTCCCACACCGTCCCGAACAACATCTCGGGCGCGGCGTGGATGGACCGGAAGCGCTCGATGTGCCCGGCCGCGGCGTCGATGTCACCCCGCCACATGGCGATGAACGCGAGGACGGACAGCCCGACGCGGATGAACCCGTGCGTGCCCAGCCCCTCGGCGATCATTCTCCCGGCCTGGGCCTCGGCGGCGGCGTCATCGTATTGACAGGCGGTCAGCTTCAGAACGGAGCGAAACAGCGCGGGTTGCGCGGCGAGCACGGTCAGCCCGAGGTCGTTGATCTCCTCCTCGGCGGCCTGGATGGCGATGTCGGCCTCGTCGAACTGACGTACGGCCCTGTAGTGGAGGCTCAGTATCAGGCGCGTGTACGGGCGCTGGATGGCTTCGGCGGTGCCGCTGTCGGTGATGTGCAGGGCTTCGCGAAGATGCGCGGACGAGTCGGCGATCCGCCCATCGACCACGGCGAACCGGGCGAGCAGCAGGAGAGCTCCGACGACGGCGGCATCGGCGTGCCGTTCGCGGTCGGCCAGAACGGCTTCCGCCTGTCGCCGTCCTTCCCTGAAGTCGTTCAGGCAGAAGAGCCCCCAGAGCATCGCCCATTCGGCGATGCCGCGAAGGTCGTCCGGGAGGTCCTGCCGGGCGAGCAGGGTTTCGGCCTCGGGTACCGCATCCTCCGGCCGGCCGCTCAGGACCAGGATGTGCGCCAGCGCGCATCGGAGGCGAGGGGCCTGGAGGGGCGGGGCCCTGCGGAGTGCGGCACGGGCGAGATCGGCCGCCTCGGACAGCCGTCCGATGACCGTCAGGGCGTCGACCGCCGTGGTGGCGCGGTCGAACCAGTCAGGGTCGGTGGAGTCGCTGAGTTCGAGCGCCCGCATGGCGAGGTCGGCGGCGGTCTGAGGTGAGGACCGCAGCACCTCCCGCGCCGCCTGGTCCAGTCCGAGGAGTGCGGACGCATCGTCGCGACCGGCACTGCGGATGAGATGCGCGGCGGCGGGAACAGCCGATCCGCCTCGGTTGAGCAGCATCTCCGCCACATCGCGGTGCAGGGCCAGGCGTACGGGGGCGGGGATGGCTCCGACCACCGCCTGCCACAGCAGATCGTGCCGGAAGGTGAGCTCATCCCCGGCGGGTTCGACGATGCCGGCCGACATCGCCTCCTCCAGCACCGGCAGCAGGGCGCCGGTCGATTCGCCGAGCATCTCGGTCAGATCCCTCACCAGGAACGAACGGCCCAGGATTCCGGCGCACTGAAGCGCATGCCTGGTCCGTGCGGACAACTCCTCCAGGCGTTCCTGCGTGACCGCCTGAGCACACGGCAGCCGTGCCGAGACCATCCGTGCGTGACCGTCGGTGATCTGGAAGGCGCCCTCGCTTCTGAGTTTCTCCAGGCGATCGACGAGCAGGAAGGGGTTGCCGCCCACCATGTCGGCCAGGGCCAGCACGTCCGGCTCGGGCGCTGCCCCGAGGACATCGGTGACGACGTCCGCCACTGCTCGCCTGTCCAGTGCCTCCAACGTGATCCGGTTCGCGCCGTCATGTTCCAGCACGTCGAACAGACAGTTGAGGCGGGGATCGTCGCCGCTGCCGCTGGTGCGGGTCAGCATCCAGACGAGCGGGTAGGAGGCGAGATCTGTGATCATCGATCGCAGCGCCAGCAGGGTTATCGGGTCGGCCCACTGCACGTCGTCCAAGGTGAGGAGCATCGGTTTTTGAGCCACCCGCTGTTCCAGGGGGCCTTGTAGTCGCTCCACCAGCAGCAATCGCTGATCGGCCGGACCGGAGACGGTCATGTGATCGTCTACGGGAAGCTCACGGCCGGATTGCCCGAGCGCCGATGTCAGCGGGGCCAGCGGTATCAGCTGGGTCAGTTCGTCCGCCGCGCCCCGGGCGATCTCCAACCCCGCCCTCGCCGCCGCGGTGACGGCCATGTCGAGCAGACGGCTCTTTCCGGCGCCCGACCGGCCCTCGATCAGTATGATCCCGCCCCGGCCGATCTTGGCCGCCTGCAGCAATCCGACGACAAGCTTCCACTCCCGCGCGCGGCCACGCCAACCAGGCCACGACGACTCATGGAGATCGGGCTCATCAGCAGTTTCACGGTCACGGCGGGATGAATGCCCCATAGGCCCATGAACCACCCAGATGTCAGCCGTGTCAAGTACGGGGCCGGAAGGGAAGGCCCGCGATGTTCCCCGGCGTTCCCCGGCCTCTGTGATGTGACTTTCGCGAAGAAAGCCGTTGCCCGCTCAAGCGTGCAAGGCCTTCGCCCGGCTTCGTCCTTCCCGCGCTTTTCGTCGTGCGACATGGCCGCGAGGGCGAACACCTGACCTTGGACGTCCGTAAAACCGGGACCAGGTCCACCCCAATCGAGCCCCAAACCGGTGGTCGCACGCGTGGAGCGCAGAGGTGCAAACATGCACAAATATGCGATACGGCGGCCTTTGGTCGCAGGCCAAGCTCATACCGTTCACTCATTCCCGGTGAAGTGGCGCGAAAAAGGATCTCCTCGGCTGAGGCGCGTGAGGGAGCGACAGCGGTGGCGGCCCGCCGGTAGCGGCCCCGGCCCCCTCGGAACTCCGGCATCCCCCTTGAGTCTGTTTTCTAAAAGGATGGCAATGGCGGACCCGTACGACAACTGGATGATACTCATGTGGCCCCTGATCACCCTGATCACGTGGATGGTGATCGCCACGGCCCTTGTGCGTCTGCTGACCGACAGATCATGGGAGCGGCGGGCCGATTTCCCGTCCTCGGAGACGTCGCTCTTCGGGAAGCCCGCGTGCGGGGAGATCGGTGATGACGGCTGCCGGTGTCACGGGGTGAAGGATCCGCCTCACCGTCTGTCGAAGCCCTGCCGTTCGCCTCGTGCGCTTCCTGCGATCGACCCCGCCGACCGGCCCCGCACCCGTTCCCCGCGAATGGGTGACGGCCCTGTCCAGGGACGGTCGTCCGGTTCGACGGGTCGCACGAGTATCCGCAGGCGTCACCTGCGCCTGACGCGGACAGGCCGGAGGCGGGAGCCGGCCCTGACGAGGTCGCCGAGGCGGGCCGTCCGATGCAGGCCGGGATCCGTCCGGGGACAGATCACCCTGCTGACCACCGCCGTGGCCCTCCTCACCCTCCTCACCCTCCTCGTCGCGGGGGCGGGGATGTACTCGATGGACCACGCGCGCGCCGCCCGGCGGCAGGAAGCCCCGCGGCGGGTCGTGCCCGCCGCCCCCGAGATGCACTCCGGAACGGCACCCGGCCGGTTGCGATCGCGTGACGCCGACCTCGGCCGGACCCGGACCGCGGCGCGGGGCCACCATCCGGCCGCCACCACGGGATCGCTCCCCGGCCAGGCGAGCCGGCGGTCTCCGTGCCACCGCGAGCGGTACACGCGGACCTGTGAGCCGCGGTTGTCGGCGTCCGGATCCAGCGGCTCGGCTGCCTCGCCGGTTCGCGCCGCGGGGCCGCGGGCCGCGGGTTTCCCGTCGTCGGGCTCCCGTCACCTGATCCTGGTGATCGAGGCTGTCGCGCTGATCTCCCTGGCCACGTACGCCATCTGGAAGGTGACCGGCCGGGTGTTGCGCCCTGTGGACGTGGTGCGCTCCGAACTGGCAGTGATCGGCTTCGGCGACCTGCACACGCGCATCTCCGAACCGGCCAACGTGCGAGAGGTGGCCCGTCTGTGCCGGACGATCAACAATGCGCTGCAGCGCCTGGACGAGGGCAAGGAAGAGCTCCAGGGGTTGGAACGCTCCCATCGGCGGTTCGCCTCGGACGTCTCCCACGAACTGCGTACTCCCATAGCCGGACTGCGCGCGCAACTGGAGGAGGCGCAACAGGATCTCGGCGGGGTGCGGCTGCCTGACCTGGTCGAAACGATGCTGGGCCAGGTGGAGCGGCTCCAGGCGATCACCGACGACCTGCTGTTCCTGGCCCGCATGGGGACCGGCGCGGCCGCCGAACAACAGCGGCTGGATCTCGCGGCACTCGTCCGGACCGAGGTTTCCCGACGGTCGGATCAGCGTCCGGTACAGCTCCACCTCGCGCCCGGCAGCATCGTCAGCGCGGTGCCCACCCGGCTCAGCCGGCTGCTCGCCAACCTGCTGGACAACGCCCAAAGGCACTGCACGCACCGGGTATGCGTCGATGTGCACGCCGTTCACGCCGTGGTCGAGCTCGCGGTCAGCGACGACGGGCCGGGAATCGCGCTCGACGACAGGGAGCGTGTGTTCCACCGTCTCACCCGGCTGGACGACGCCCGCCGGCTCGACCACAACGGCACCGGTCTCGGCCTCGCCATCGCCCGTGCCATCGCCCACGCGCATCACGGAACCCTGAACGTCGAGGAGAGCACCATCGGCGGTGCGTGCTTCGTCCTCCGGCTGCCCCGGGTCCCATTTGTGGACGGGGGGCGTCATGAGGCGTGAACGCCGCACGATCAGAGGCCGCCTGGCGCTGTTCACCGGAGTGGCGGTGGGTTTGCTGTGCATCGTGTTCTCCACCGTCCTGTTGTTCGTCATCAACAGGACGGCCACCGGCGAACTCACCAAGGAGGTGACCGCTGTGGGGGAGCTGACCGCCTACTACGTCGACCGTGGAAAACTCGTCGATCCACTTCCGCCCATCCCGCAGAACCTGATCCGCCCCATCCAGGTGGTCGACCCCCAAGGAAGGGTGGTCGCGGCGACCAGAGATCTGCGGAACCAGCCGGCCATGGCGCATTTCACCCCGAAGTCCCCTCACCGGGTGGCCAGTGCCGTCATCTGCCACTCCGTCTTCGCGTCAGGCCGTTGCCACATCGTCGTCGCGCAGCAGGTGTTCCGCAACGGGGACTGGACCATTTACAGTGCCGCGCCGACGCCGCCGTTCGCCGTCTATCCGGGTGTGACGGCCCTGTTGGCCGCGGGGACGGTCATCTTCACGATCGCGATGGCCTGCGGGGCGCGGCACACCGTCACCCGCTCGCTGAAACCCGTGGACGCCATCCGGGCCCAGCTCGACCACATCCAGAGCACCGACCTCGGCCGCCGGGTCCCGGTCCCCATGGCCAAGGACGAGATCTACCGGCTGGCCCGCAGCGTCAACCAGGCACTTGACCGGCTGGAGGGCGTGCTGGAGCAGCAACGACGGTTCTGCTCCGACGCCTCCCACGAGCTGCGCAGCCCGATCACCGCCATCCGCGCCCAAATGGAGGTCGCCCTCATGGCGCCGCAGGACGTCGACCCGGCCGAGTTGTGCAACGCCGTGCTCCCGAGCGTGGAACGGCTCCATTCGATCGCCGCCGACCTGCTGACGCTCACCCGCCTGGACGCGGGCGTACCGTATGAGCGGCGAATCGTGGATCTTGCCGAGCTCGTCACCACGGAACTGAAGGGCCGCAAGACGAGCAGGAAGATCGTCCAGCACCTGGCGGCGGGCGTGACGGTCAGCGGTGACCGGTTGCGGCTGGGCCAGTTGATCGGCAATCTGGTCCAGAACGCCCAGCGACACGCCTCCTCCACGGTCACGATCACTGTACGACGCGTGGACGGTGACCCACGATTCCCGGAGAAAGCCGCGGAACTGGAGGTGCTCGACGACGGCGCAGGAGTCGCCGCCGACCAGCGAGAGACGGTATTCCAGCGGTTCACCCGGCTGGACACCGCCCGCAGCAGGGACGCGGGAGGCGTCGGACTCGGTCTCCCCATCGCCCGGCAGATCGCCGAGAGCCACGGCGGCACGCTCACCATCCAGGACAGCGCCCAGGGCACGCGCTTCGTCGTCCGCCTCCCGTTGTCCCCGTGACGCTCGTCCAGAGCCGTCGACGGCTCTGGACGAGCGTGGACACCGAGGCGGCTTCGGGGCACGGGGGGCGCGGGCTCAGCCCTTGTAGTTGAACACCTGGCGCAGCGTGTGCTGGATCGCGACCAGGTCCTTCTGGTCCGCCATCACCTGGTCGATCGGCTTGTAGGCCTGCGGGTGCTCGTCCACCAGGGCGGCGGCGCGGTCCGCGTTCCAGGTGCGGCCGCGCATCGCCTCGGTGAGGGACGTGGCGGTGAGCTCCCGCTTCGCCCGGGTGCGCGACATCCTGCGGCCGGCTCCGTGGGAGCAGGAGTTGTACGACATCGGGTTGCCGAGCCCGCGCACGATGTACGAGCGCGTGCCCATCGAGCCCGGGATCACGCCCTCGTCGCCCGTGTCGGCCTTGATGGCTCCCTTGCGAGTGATCCACAGCTCCTTGCCGTCGTGCGTCTCCCGCTGGGTGAAGTTGTGGTGGCAGTTGATCGTCCGGAGCCGCCGCCCCTTGCCGACGACCCGGAACAGGGCGTTGCTCAGCACCTTGTCCATCCGGGCGCGCGAGGCCATGGCATAGGCCTGCGACCACAGCATGTCCTCGATGTAGGCGGTGAACTCCGGAGTGTTCTGCACCAGGTAGGCCAGGTCCGGGTCCTCCAGGCCGATCGCCTGCCTCTTCATCATCTTCTTGGCGTCGACGATGTGCTTGGTGGCGAGCAGGTTGCCGATGCCGCGCGAGCCCGAGTGCAGCACCGTCCAGACCCGGTCACGCTCGTCGAGGCAGACCTCGACGAAGTGGTTGCCGGATCCGAGGGTGCCGAACTGCAGCGACACCTTCTTCTCCTGGTGAGGGGTGAGGTCGGTGTGCGGGCGGCCGAGGTCGCTGAGCGCGCGATCCATGGACGGGTCGTCGTGGCCCTTGCCGACGCCGGCCGGAATCCGCCTCTCCACCAGCGGCATCAGGGCCTCCAGGGTGTCCGGGAGGTCGGCGGCGGTGAGCGTGGTCTCGGTCGCGACCATGCCGCAGCCGATGTCGACTCCGACGGCGGCCGGGATGATGGCCCCTTCGGTCGGGATCACCGATCCGACCGTCGCGCCGATGCCGATGTGCGCGTCGGGCATGAGAGCGACGTGTCCGGAGACGAACGGCAGGCGGGCGGCGCGCGCGGCCTGCATGATCGTACTCTCGTCGATCTCGCTGGCCCACGACACCAGGTTCGGTGCGGGCTGGTTCGGCATCATGATCTCCTTGGTTGCGAGATCCAGTTTGCCCACGTTCCACGTGAGATCCCACTCATTTTATCGGGCGCCGTAGGTCGTGACCGCCCGGCGTATCTCGCGGGTACGAGGACATCCGGCCGGTCGTGGCGACGCGGGCCGGCCTGGCCGAGGCCGTCGCCATCTGCGGCAACCGATCTGTGTCGAGGGGCGGGCCGATCGGGCCGGGGCATACGAGGCCATCTCATCAGGAATCAACCATCTCGTGGTGATGTTGAAACGTTAAGGGCCTGCTTTAGGGCCGGGCGGGGGGCTGGCCGTAGGCTGGTCCCCTGTCCCAACAGGTGATCGACTGGGAGGTGGCGTCCCGTGTTGCAGGACTCGTTCGGTCGCGTTGCGACTGATCTGCGGGTGTCCCTCACCGATCGCTGCAACCTGCGCTGCTCCTACTGCATGCCACCCGAGGGCCTCGAATGGTTGCCGAAGCCCGAGCTGCTGACCGCCGACGAGATCGTCCGGCTGGTCACCATCGGGGTGGAGCGGCTCGGCATCACCGA
This sequence comes from Streptosporangium sp. LJ11, assembly GCF_051918945.1. Classification (NCBI taxonomy): domain Bacteria; kingdom Bacillati; phylum Actinomycetota; class Actinomycetes; order Streptosporangiales; family Streptosporangiaceae; genus Streptosporangium; species Streptosporangium sp. LJ11. Next base: position 89,636 of record NZ_JBPXMB010000013.1, on the reverse strand, counting down.
GGTCCGCTACACCGGCGGCGAGCCCCTGCTCCGCCGCGAGCTCATCGACATCGTGACCCGCACCACCGCGCTCGACCCCGTCCCGCAGGTCTCGCTGACCACCAACGGGATCGGGCTGAGCCGGATGGCGGACGCCCTGGCCGCCGCCGGTCTGCACCGGGTCAACGTCTCCCTCGACACCCTCGATCGCGAGACCTTCAAGAGGCTCGCCCACCGCGACCGCCTGGCCGACGTCCTGGCCGGGCTGGAGGCGGCCGACGCCGCCGGGCTGCGCCCGGTCAAGGTCAACACGGTGCTGATGCGCGGGATCAACGACCACGAGGCCGTGCCGCTGCTCCGCTACTGCCTGGAGCGGGGCTACGAGCTCCGGTTCATCGAGCAGATGCCACTGGACGCCCAGCACGGCTGGCGCCGGGAGAACATGATCACGGCTGACGAGATCCTCGCCATGCTCAAGGCCGACTTCGACCTGGTCGACGCCGACTCGGCGGAGCGCGGCAGCGCCCCGGCGGAGCTGTTCCTCGTCGAGGGCGGCCCGGCCAGGGTGGGGGTCATCGGCTCGGTCACCCGGCCGTTCTGCGGCGCGTGCGACCGGGTACGGCTCACCGCCGACGGTCAGATCCGCAACTGCCTGTTCGCCACCGACGAGTCCGACCTGAGGGCCGCGATGCGCGCGGGCGCCGGGGACGACGAGATCGCCGAGCGCTGGCGATCCGCGGTCCGGATCAAGAAGGCCGGTCACGGCATCGACGACCCGACCTTCCTGCAGCCGTCCCGCCCGATGTCCGCCATCGGCGGCTGACGTCCCCGCCCGGAGACCCGGAGGTGTCCGATGACCGCCCGCCACGACGCCTGCATCCTGGCCGGCGGTCTCGCGCGAAGGCTCGGCGGGCGGGACAAGCCCGGCCTGCACGTCTCCGGCCGCCCGCTGGTCGAGTCGGTGGCCGCCGCCGTGCCCGGCGCGGCACGGCTGATCGTCGTCGGGCCGCCCCGCCCCGGGCTGCCGCGCGCGATCTTCCGGCGTGAGGACCCGCCGGGAGGCGGCCCCGTCCCGGCGCTTCGGGCGGGCCTGGCCGAGGTGACCGCGCCGTGGGTGGCGCTGCTCGCCGCCGATCTCCCGTTCCTGACCGCCGAGCACGTGAACGCGCTGCTGGACGCCGCCGGGGCGGGGGACGGGCAGGACACGGCGCCGTACGCGGGAACGGGGCCCTCTCCGGGCGGGGCCGGGACGCGCGCCGGAGAGGCGGGCGGGCCCCGGGCAGGGGCGGTGCTCCTCGACGACGGCGGGCGCGAGCAGTGGCTCGCCGGAGTGTGGCACGCGCGGAGCCTGGCGCGGGCGCTCGCCCGCTACGAGGGGCGGTCGCTGCACGGGCTGCTCGCCCCGCTCGCCCCGGTCACGCTTCGTCTCACCGGGCAGCCGTGGTTCGATTGCGACACCATGGACGATCTACAACGGGCCCGGACGGTGGAGCCGGGCTCCGACGGCGGAGGCGTGGGTTCCGGCGAGGGCCGCGAGAGCGGTGACGGCGCGGGACGGGCGCGACCGCGGACAAGGAGCGAGATGTGAACGTGCTGACGGAGTGGACCGCGCTGGTCTGCCGGGAGCTGGGCATCGATCCCGCGGTGATGGACCGCGACGAGGTGCTGGACCTGACCAAGGAGGTCGCGCACGGGGTGGCCAGGCCGGCCGCGCCGCTGACGGCCTATCTGCTCGGCCTGGCACAGGGGGCGGGCACGGCGCCGCCGGACGCCGTGGAAAGGCTGACCACGCTGGCGCGCAACTGGGAACAGGCGACGACCGAGACGCTGGGCGACAAATAATGCCAAAAGCCGAGGTGCTTTAATGTAAAAGTCTGAGAAAAGGGCGACGCCGGGTGGTTACGGGGGCAAACCACCCGGCGTCGCTTCATCGGCGTTCCGACGGGGGCCCGGAACGCCGGCAACAGTGCCCCGACGGGGGACCAGGGCACTTGGCTAAAGCGTACACCTACTACCCTTGGGGTGCGTCAAGACTTAGTCACGACCCGATCTCGCGTCGGTGGCGTGGAATCTCGCTTTGTCCGGAATCTTCCATGTCAGGGACATGCGGAACCCCGCGCGGTGGCGCGTTGGCCCCGATCACGGCAACGTATGGCAAAAAGATCGCTCCGGCGAAGAGTAGCAGCCGCACGGGCATCGGAGCGGGCACCGTGAAGGCGAGGACCAGGCAGATCAGCCGGATCCCCATCTTGATGAAGTAGCTCTTCTCGCGCTTGCCGATGTCGGCGCTCAGGGAGGGCTGGGCGTCCGTCACCTGATGAACCACCGGGCGCCTGCGCCATCCCTTCACGATTCCCAATCTAGGCCTCATATCGGCTGGGTGCGAACGGTCATGTAATCGTGGCTTTCCGGGAAGAAGCAGGGGATGACAGATCGAACGTATCGGGTGACCGAGATAGTCGGCACTTCGGGGGAGAGCGTCGAGGCCGCCGTCCGCAACGGGGTCCGCCGCGCCTCCCAGACCCTGCGCCATCTCGACTGGTTCGAGGTGACCGAGATCAGAGGGCACATCGAGGAGGGGGAGATCGGCCACTTCCAGGTCGGCATGAAGATCGGATTCCGCCTGGAGGACGACTGAGCCTGTACGACGGGTGTCCGGTGCCGCAGACTACGGGGATGAAGGAGACCCGGGGTCCGAGGGCGGGAAGGCCGCCCGGCGCGGCGGCGGGGGCGGTGGCACGGGCCGCGCTGGCCGCGGCGGTGATCCTCCCGGCCGGCTGCGCCACCCCCGCGGGCGGCGCGCCCCCGGTGCCCGCCACAGTGCCCGCCGCCACCGGGGCCGTCTCGCGAACCACGCCCACCACCGTTCCCACGGCCACCGCGCCGCGGGCCACGCCCGCCACGCCCGCCACCACCGCCACCGACACCGCCGACGCCGGGTCGCGAGCCGGAACGCGGGAGGAACCGCTGCTGCGCCAGAGCGCCGCCGACGTCGCGCGGACGACAGGCAGTCTCCGCAAGATCGACGACCTGCCGCTGTACGAGATGACCTACCACGGGTCGTACGACCTCGAGGCGCCCCTGGGGGAGGAGGAACTGGCGGGGCGCGCCGACGGCTGGGCCTGCTCCCTGTTCGCCCTCGGCGGCGACCGGCCGCTGTTCGGCCGCAACTTCGACTGGGATCCCAACCCGGCGCTGATCGTGCACGCCGACCCGCCCGACGGCTACGCCTCGGTCTCCGTCGTCGACCTGTTCCACCTGATCGGAGGCTCCGCGCCGCCGGACCTGTCCGCCGCGCCCGACCGCCGCAGGATGGCCCACGCGGTGCTCGCCCCCTACGACGGGGTCAACGAGAAGGGCCTGGCGATCGGCATGGCCACGTCGCCCGAGGGCGGGCTGCCCGCCCGCTCTCCCGACCGCCCCGACATCACCAGCGTGCGCGTCATCCGGATGATGCTCGACAAGGCGGCGACCGTGGACGAGGCGTTGGCGATCATGCGCCGCTACGACGTCGACTTCACGATCGGGCCGCAGATCCACTACCTCATCGCCGACGCGGCGGGCGGGTCGGCCGTCGTGGAGTACGCCGGGGGCAGGCTCAACGTCATCGACGACCGCATGCTCACCAACTTCGGCATGACCGGCACGTCCGCCGCCCAGCGCCGGGCCGACCACCGCTACCGCACGCTCGCCGAGGGGCTGCCCGCCACCCGGGACTGGCGCGACGCGATGGGCCTGCTCCGGCGGGTCGCCCAGCCGCACACCCGCTGGTCGGTCGTCTACGACCTCACCGACGCCACCGCCCGCGTGGTGGCGGGCCAGCGCTGGGAGACGGTGCACACCATCCCGCTCGTCCAGCGCTGAACGGCCCGTATCGGCGAGGGCCTAGCTGGCCTGGCTCACCGTCGACATGTTGAAGTCGGGCACCCGGATCGGGGGCATGATCGCGCGGTTGAAGTAGTCGCTCCACTCGCGCGGCAGGGTCTGCTCGGAGGCGCCGATCTCGGTGAGGCGGCGCAACAGGTCCACCGGGCTCTCGTTGAAGCGGAAGTTGTTCACCTCGCCCACGACCTCGCCGTTCTCCACCAGGTAGACGCCGTCGCGGGTCAGCCCGGTCAGCAGCAGCGTCTGCGGGTCGACCTCGCGGATGTACCACAGGCAGGTGAGCAGCAGGCCGCGCTCGGTGGAGGCGATCATCTCCTCCAGCGACCGCCCGCCCTCGGGCCCCCGCATGATCAGGTTGTCGACGGCCGGGGTCACCGGCAGGCCGGTCAGCTCGGCCGAGTGCCGGGTCTGCAGCAGGTTGGCCAGCCTGCCGCCGGAGATCCAGTCGGTGGGCTCCAGCGGCAGCCCGTTGTCGAACACCGAGTTCTCCCGGCCGGAGGCGTGCGCCACCACGAACGGCGGGCACTCGACGCCCGGCGCCGAGGGGTCGCCGTACAGGCGGACCGGCAGCTCGGACAGGACGTCGCCGACGCGGGTGCCGCCACCGGGCCTGGAGAAGACCGTGCGCCCCTCCAGGGCGTCGCGCGCTCCGGCCGTCCAGTACAGGTACGTCATCAGGTCGGCCACGGCCGTCGGCGGCAGCAGCGTCTCGTACCGGCCCGCGGGCAGCTCGACGCGGTTCCTCGCCCACTCCAGGCGCCGGGCCAGCGAGGCGTCCAGGGCCGCCACGTCGACGTCGGAGAAGTCGCGGGTGGACACGCCGGTCCACGCCGAGCGCCTCATGTCGGGCGACTTGGCGTTCAGCTCCAGGCGGCCGGTGGGCTGGGTGTGCCGCAGCCGGGTGCCGGTCGAGGTGCCCACGAAGGTCGTCGTGACGATGTGCTCGGCGAACCCGTACAGCCTGCGCCCGCCGGCCTCGGCCGTGGCGAAGGTCTCGCCCAGGGCGGGGGCGAAGGCGCCGAACACCCCGATCGAGGTCGTCTCCGCGGGGGCGTCCCAGTCGTCCGAGCGGCTGCCCTCCAGCAGCGGCCGGGCGTCCTCGGACGGTCGCGCGTCCTCGGCGGCGTGGTCGGCGGCGGCCACGACGTCGTCGAGCTGGCCGGGGCGGACCGCCGCCCGCGACACCACGCCCACACCGCGGCCCACGATGGAGATCACGGTCAGCTGCGCGGAACGGGACACGCCGTTGGTGGTGAGGGTGTTGCCCGCGAAGCGCAGGTTGGCGCTCGAGGTCTCGTCCACGATCACGACGTTGTCGTCGGCCGTGGAGAGTTCGAGAACCCTCTCGATCATTTCCTGGGGGGTCATCCCGTTCCTCTCCCGCCGGACCTCCTGGCCGGCGCCTTCTCCCACCCGTTCGCCGTGCGTGCTCAACTGCCACTCTCCTGGACGGTGTTGAGGATGCGCACGCCGTGGAAGAGCGCCGACGGGCAGCCGTGGCTGACCGGCGCGACCTGGCCCGGCTGCCCCTTGCCGCAGTTGAACGCCCCGCCCAGCACGTACGTCTGCGGCCCGCCGACCGCCGCCATCGACCGCCAGAAGTCGGTCGTCGTGGCCTGGTAGGCGACGTCGCGCAGCTGCCCGGTGAGCCTGCCGTTCTCGATCAGATAGAACCGCTCACCGGTGAACTGGAAGTTGTACCTCTGCATGTCGATGGACCAGCTCTTGTCGCCGACCACGTAGATGCCCCGGTCGACGCCGGAGATCAGCTCCTCGGTGGTGGGGCCGTCGGGCGCCGGGCGCAGCGACACGTTGGCCATCCGCTGGATCGGGGTGTGGCCGGGGGAGTCGGCGAAGGCGCAGCCGTTGGAGGCGCCCAGGCCCTTCAGCAGCGCCATCCGCCGGTCGAGCTGGTAGCCGACCAGGACGCCGTCGGAGACGATGTCGAACTCCCTGGTCGCCACCCCCTCGTCGTCGTAGCCGATCGTGGACAGGCCGTGCTCGACGGTGCGGTCACCGGTCACGTTCATCGCCTGCGAGCCGTACACCAGCTTGCCCAGCTGGTCGAAGGTGGCGAAACTCGTCCCGGCGTACGCCGCCTCGTAGCCGAGGGCACGGTCGAGCTCGGTGGCGTGCCCGATCGACTCGTGGATCGTCAGCCACAGGTTCGACGGGTCGACCACCAGGTCGTACAGCCCCGCCTCGACGGAGGGGGCCCGGAGCTTCTCCTCCAGCAGCTCGGGGATGCGCGCCAGCTCCTTGGGGAAGTCCCAGCCGGTGCCGGTGAGGTATTCGTACCCCCGGCCGACGGGCGGGGCGAGCGTCCGCATCGAGTCGAAGCGGCCGTCCAGCACCCTCGTCGCGTTCAGCCGGGGATGGACGCGCACCCGCTGCTGCGTGGTGGTGGTCCCGGCCGTGTCGGCGTAGAACTTCTGCTCCTTGACCTGCATCAGCGACGCCTGGACGTGGTCCACCCCGGGATCCCTCAGCAGGTCGCCCGACCAGTCGGCGAGCAGCGCCGCCTTGTCGCGCATCGGCACCTCGAACGGGTCGACCTCGTAGGAGGAGATCCAGGTGACGTCGGAGTGCACCGCCTCGGGGGCCAGCTCGACGGGCTCGCGGTTGACCGCCGCGGAGACGACCGCCACCTCCACCGCCTGCTCGGCGACCCTGACGGCCGCCTCGGGGGTGAGCTCGATGCCCGCGGCGAAGCCCCAGGTGCCGTCCTTGACGACCCGTACGGCGTAACCGAGGGTGTCGGCGTCGATGGAACCTTCCAGCGCGGCGTCGGAGAGGCGCAGGGTCTCCCCGCGGATGCGCTCCAGCCGGAAGTCGGCGTGCTCGGCGCCCAGGTCCCGGGCGCGCTGCAGGGCCGCGTCCGCCAGCCGGCGCAGAGGCAGGGCGAGGAAGTCGGAGTCGATCTGGCGCATGTCAACGATCCTAGCCCTGTGATCTTGTCCCTCCCGGACAAGGTGGTTACCCCCCGGTAGCCGATACCGTCTGACCATGGCTCGATCTGTTCTCGTAACCGGCGGCAATCGCGGCATCGGCCTCGCGATCGCCCGCGAACTCGCTCAGGCAGGCGACGACGTCGCCGTCACCTACCGTTCCGGCCAGCCCCCAGAGGGCCTGTTCGGCGTGCGCTGCGACGTCACCAGCACGGCCGACGTGGACGCCGCCTTCGCGAAGGTCGAGGCCGAGTTCGGCCCGGTCGAGGTGCTCGTCGCCAACGCCGGCATCACCAGGGACACGCTGCTGCCGATGATGAAGGAGGAGACCTTCACCGACGTCATCGACGCCAACCTGACCGGCGCCTACCGGGTCGCCAAGCGCGCCACCCGCGGCATGCTGCGCCTCAAGCGCGGGCGCATCGTGCTGATCTCCTCGGTGGTCGCCATGCTCGGCTCGGCCGGGCAGAGCAACTACGCCGCCTCCAAGGCCGGGATGATCGGCTTCGCCCGGTCGGCCGCCAGGGAGCTGGGCTCGCGCAACATCACCGTCAACGTGGTCGCCCCCGGCTTCGTGGAGACCGACATGACGGCCGAGCTGGACGAGGTCTACCAGGAGCAGATCCGGAAGAGCATCCCGCTGGGCCGGTACGCCGCCCCGGAGGAGATCGCGCGCGTGGTCAGGTTCCTGGCCGGCGAGGACGCCGCCTACATCACGGGGGCCGTCATCCCCGTCGACGGCGGCCTGGGAATGGGGCACTGACATGGGAATTCTCGAAGGCAAGCGGCTCCTCGTCACCGGGGTGCTCACCGACGCCTCCATCGCCTTCTCGGTGGCCAAGCTGGCCCAGGAGGAGGGCGCGCAGATCGTGCTCACCGGATTCGGCCGGCTCAGCCTGGTCGAGCGCATCGCCAAGCGCCTGCCGGAGCCGCCCCCCGTGCTGGAGCTCGACGTCACCAACACCGAGCACCTCGACTCCCTGGCCGACCGGGTCGGCGAGCACCTCGGCGGCCTGGACGGGGTGGTGCACGCCATCGGCTTCGCGCCGCAGACCGCCCTGGGCGGCAACTTCCTGAACACCTCCTGGGAGGACGTGGCGACCGCGGTCCAGGTCTCCACGTACTCGTTCAAGTCGCTCGCGGTGGCCGCGCTCCCGCTCATGAAGGAGGGCGGCGCGATCGTCGGCCTCGACTTCGACGCCACGAAGGCCTGGCCGGTGTACGACTGGATGGGCGTGGCCAAGGCCGGCCTGGAGTCCTGCTCCCGCTACCTGGCCCGCGATCTCGGCAAGCAGGGCATCCGGGTCAACCTCGTCGCCGCGGGCCCGATCAGGACCATGGCCGCCAGGAGCATCCCCGGCTTCGTCGAGTTCGAGGAGAGCTGGCCCGCCAAGGCCCCGATCGGCTGGGACATCAACGACCCGATCCCGGCGGCCAAGGCGTGTGTCGCCCTGCTGTCCGACTGGTTCCCCGCCACGACCGGCGAGATCGTCCACGTCGACGGCGGCGTCCACGCCATCGGAGCCTGAGCCGTTCCCGGCCCGGCGGGCGGTGATCGGCCGGGCCGGTGTCGTGCCGAGGCGGCGAGGCCGCGGCGGCCGTGAAGAGGCCGGACCGGGGACCGCGGGCCGGGGCGGTGCGGTCAGGCCACCCGGTGGTGTCCCGGCGGAGCCGGCTCGAACGGTATCGACTCTCTGACCCTCCGCCTGCTGTACAGCAGGCGGACCGCGAGGATGGCCGAGACGAGCACCGTCGTGGTGAGCACGGTGCTCGCCGTGTCGGACGACCGGCTGGGGGTCACCGGGTGCCCGTCCGGCATCTGCCGCTGGAGCTTCTCCATCAGCGGGGCGGGCCACAGCAACTCCACCCGGGGCGCCTCGGCGTCGACCACGGGCGACGGCCTGGGGGCCGCCGGCTCGCCCACCTCGGTCGTGAGCGTCCTGGTGTCCGGGAGCGGCGTCCGGGGGAACGGCGGCCGGTCGGTCGGCACCGGAACCGGACTCTTTCTGGCCGGGGCGGCGTCCTGGTCCCGCGAGGGGCTCGCCGAGGGGGTCGCCGACGGGCTGGGGCTCGGGGACGCCCTGGCCCAGGGCGTCTCGGAGGTCCCGGGCTCCTGTGACTCCTCGAGGAGGGGGGCCACCGGCGAGTCGGCGCACTTGGCGGAGGCCGCGGCCCCGCAGGCGTCGGCGGGGGCCTGGGTCCGGGGCGCCTGCGTGCCACCGGAGGACCTCTCCTCCTCCTTCACGGTGGACGGCCGCCTGCCCGACGAGGTCCTGGTGGGCGAGGGGGCCGGTGCCGGGCTCTCCGTCTCGGCGGGCGTCTCGGCGTTGTTCTCCCTGCCGTTCTCGGGGTTGTTCTCGGCGTTGCCGCGGGTGGCGTCACCGCCGGAGGGCGCCGATGAGGGGGCGGGCGGGGAGATGCCCTCCGTGAGGCCGTCCACGACGCCGTCCACGGCCTGGCAGACCCGGCCCGTCACCGTGCCCAGCAGCCCTTCGTGATCGCAGTCGTCCAGCCACGCGACGGCACTCGCCCGGGCGGCGCTCACGGGCACGACGGCGACCGCCGGGATCCCACCCCCCAGCGCCAGCGCCAGAACGCCTGCCGCCATCGCAGTTCGCACTCGTCTCCTTCGCCCCGGCCGGACGCCGGCCATGAATCTCGCCGACGTCCAGGTGTCCCCCTGCCACCTGTTTGACAGTTTTGTAGGGAGGCCCGTTTTTTCCACGGAAAGTCGTCATTCGGTATCGACTAGTGATACGCGAGACGAATTCTCGTTCGGTTTCTCGTTCGTTCTCCTGTGACACCGTCCCTTTTCCCGGGAGGCCGTCCTTCCCGGGAGGCCGTCCTTCCCGGGAGGCCGTCCGCACCGGAGCCTCTCCGGTGCCGCGCCTCAGTCCGCGGACACGTCGTCGAGCGCCTCCCTGATCTCCACGGGCAGCGCCAGGTCCTCGGCCTGGAGCACCCCGGACAGCTGCGCGTGGGTGCGGGCGCCGACGATGGCGGAGGCCACCCCCGGCTGGTCGCGTACCCATGACAGGGCCACCGACAGCGGTGAGACGCCCAGCCCCTCGGCGGCGGTCGTCACCGACTCCACGACCCGGCGGCACCGCTCGTCGAGGTAGGGGGTGACGAAGTCGGCGAAGTGCGGGGTCGCGGCCCGGGAGTCCGCGGGGATGCCCGTCCGGTACTTCCCGGTGAGGACCCCGCGCCCGAGCGGCGACCAGGCGAGCACTCCCGCGCCGACGTGCTCGGCGGCCGGGATCAACTCGCGCTCGGCCTCCCTGGCCAGGAGCGAGTACTCGACCTGGGCCGCGACGATCGGCACCCTGCCGGGGACCGCCCGCTGCCCCACGGCCGCGGTCGCCAGCTGCCAGCCCGCGTAGTCGCACACCCCGGCGTACGCGGCCCGCCCCGAGGACACGATGGCGTCCACGGCGGCCAGGGTCTCCTCCAGCGGGACGTCGGGGTCGAAGGCGTGCAACTGCCACAGGTCGACCTCGTTGACGCCCAGGCGGGTCAGGGAGGCGTCGATCGCGGCGACCAGGTGTTTCCTGGAGGCGTCGCGGGGCCTGCGCCCGGCAGGGGTGAGCACGGCCTTGGTGGACAGCACCAGCTCCGAACGCGGTACGGAGTCGCGCAGCAGCCGCCCGAGCAGCCGTTCGGCGTCGCCGCCGGTGTAGACGTCGGCGGTGTCGATGAGCGTGCCGCCGGCCTCGGCGAACGTGCGGAGCTGCGCCGCGGCCTCCTCGGCGCCGGTGTCACGTCCCCATGTCATCGTCCCCAGTCCCAGGCGGGACACCGACAAGCCGCTCCGGCCCACATAGCGCTGCTCCATGATCCGGCCAGGTTACCGCCCGGCCACTTAAAAGTAGTGGAGTGAAGGCTGCAAGACTTGCCCGCGTGACGACCTTGTTGCTGGCCAGACACGGCCTTACCCACCTCACCGGTCCGGTCCTCGCCGGCTGGACCCCGGATGTGCACCTCAGTGACGCGGGACGGGCCCAGGCGGAGGCGCTCGCCGCGCGGCTGACCACCCTGGAGCTCGACGCGATCGTCTCCAGCCCGCTGGAACGCTGCCAGGAGACCGCGCAGGCGGTCGCCGCTGGGCGGCGGGAGGCGGAGGTGCTGACCGACGAGCGCTTCGGCGAGTGCCGCTACGGCGACTGGACGGGCCGCCCGATCGCCGAGCTCGCCAAGGACCCTCTCTGGCCGGTCGTGCAGGCCCACCCGAGCGCGGTGACGTTCCCCGGGGGAGAATCCCTGTCCGCCGTGCAGCACCGCGCCGTGACGGCCGTCAGGGAGTGGAACGAGCGCCTGGGCCCGAAGGCGGTCTATCTCGTCTGCAGCCACGGAGATGTGATCAAGGCCATCGTGGCCGACGCCATGGGACTCCACCTGGACCAGTTCCAGCGGATAACGGCTGATCCGGCGTCGCTCACCGCCATTCGCTACACCCCCTTGCGTCCCTTCGTGCTCAGGCTCAACGACCTGGGCGGAGATGTGGCCGGATTGCGCCTCGGGGAGGGTTCGGAGGGCGAGGACGGGGGAGAAAATCCCACCGGGAGCGATGCCGCAGTCGGCGGCGGATCCGGAACCACGTAAGGTCGGGCTATGCCGGTCTTCGACTACGATCCACCCGAGAGGTTCGTGGCCGGTGCCGTGGGGCAACCGGGATCACGAACCTTCTTCCTGCAGGCGCGGGGCCAGGGCAGGCTGACCACCGTGGCCCTGGAGAAGTTCCAGGTCGCGGCGCTGGCCGACCGCCTCGACGAGCTGCTCGACGAGGTGTTGCGACGCGGTGAGGGCAACGTTCCCGTGCCCGCCGTCGCCCCGGCCGCGCTGGCGGACAACGCCCCCCTCGACATGCCGATCAGCGAGGACTTCCGCGTCGGCGTCATGGCCCTGGCCTGGGACCCCGAGGCCGCGCAGGTGGTCATCGAGGCCAAGGAGGCCGTCGCCGAGGACGAGGAGTTCGAGCCGTCCCCGCTCGTCGAGCCCACGGTGCTGCGGGTGCACATCAGTGCCGGCGCCGCGAGGGCCTTCACCAAGCGGGCCATGGCGCTCGTCGCGGCCGGCCGCCCGCCCTGCCCGCTCTGCGCCCAGCCTCTCGATCCCGAGGGGCATATTTGTGTGCGGCTCAACGGTTACCGGGGTAATAGCGCTTCATCTGCTGGAGGAGGCGAATGAGTGCTGAGAGCGAGCCGACGCTGAGTGCGGCGCCGGCCGCGGGGCTGGACGACGAGACCGCGACGCGTCTGCTCCGTGACGGCCAACTGGACGTGGCGGGCCGCCTGGTCGAGGCGACCAACATGACGCTCTACTGCTCGGTCCGGCTCGGCGGGCTCGCGGCGGCCTGCGTGTACAAGCCGGTACGGGGCGAACGCCCCCTCTGGGACTTCCCCGACGGCACCCTGGCGGCCCGCGAGGTCGCCGCCTACGAGGTCTCCGCGGCGACCGGCTGGCGGATCGTGCCGCCCACCGTCTACCGCGACGGCCCCTTCGGCCCGGGAATGTGCCAGCTGTGGATCGACACCGACCCCGAGACCGACCTGATGGTGCTGATCCGCAGCCGCCAGCCCTCGCTGCGGCGGATGGCCGTCTTCGACGCCATCGTCAACAACGCCGACCGCAAGGGCGGTCACCTGCTGCCGCTCGCCGACGGCCACGTCTACGGCGTCGACCACGGGGTCTCCTTCTCGGCCGAGGACAAGCTCCGCACCGTGCTGTGGCAGTGGCGCGGCAAGCCACTGTCCCGCGAGGCCATGAACGTCCTGACCCGCCTCGAGACCGACCTGGAGCAGGGCCGCCTCGGCCGCCGCCTCCGCGAGCTCCTCACCCTCCACGAGGTCGAGGCCACCTGGTCGCGGGTCCGCAGGCTGCTCGACACCGGCCTGCACCCCCTTCCCTCCAAGGACTGGCCCGCCATCCCCTGGCCGCCGATCTGAGGCCCTCGCGCGGTGGTCTCCCGCCCCGGGCGCCGGGCGTCCCGCGGGGAGCGGGACCGGCGAGCCGGGGGCGTCCTCGCCGTGGCTTCCGTGGCTTCCGTGACTTCGGCTGACCTCGTTCGACCTCGGTCTTCCTCCCGATGGAGGGCCCCGGTCCGCGCACGCCCCTCGCGGGGGCGTAGCCTCCGGGCATGTGCACGGTTGTCGTCAGCATCGATCCGAGCGCCGAGATCCCCCTGATCGTGGTCGGGGTGCGCGACGAGTTCACCGACCGCCCCTGGGTTCCCCCGGCCCGGCACTGGCCGGAGAGCCGGCCCGGCCTGATCGGCGGGCGTGACCTCCGGGGAGGCGGCACCTGGCTGGCCGTCGACCCCGAGGCCAGGCGGGTCGGAGCCCTCCTCAACGGCCTCGGCGTGCTCGCCCCCGAGGAGGCCCGCCGCTCGCGGGGCGACCTGCCGCTCCTGGCGGCGGCCGGAGGCGGGCCCGTGGAGGGCGACCTCGGGCACTACGACCCCTTCCACCTGCTGCGGGCCGATCCCGCCGGGGCCCGCCTGTGGCACTGGGACGGGATCACCCTGGAGCGGGACGACCTTCCCCCGGGAACCCACATGATCGTCAACAGCGGCTGGGAGCGCGGTGCGGAGAACGAGCGGGTGGCGTTCTTCCGCCCCCTGTTCGCCAAGGCGGGCCGCCCCTCGGAGCTGGAGGGCCCCTGGGAGGAGTGGCGGGAGCTCGCCACCGGGGCGGGGATTCCCTCCGAGGACCCCCGCACGATGATCGTCCGTCACGAGCTGCCCGACGGGCGGACCTTCGGCTCCGGCTCCGTCACCCTGCTGGCCCTGGCGCCCGGCGGCGTCCGCTACGACTTCACCGCCGACCCTCGCGATCCGGGCGCCTTCCGCGAGGTCCGCCCGGAATGATCCGGCCGGCCACCGGAGTTGAGGTGAGTGCCCGTACATCCACCACCCCGAGCCGATCGGGGTGGTCTAACCGCTGGATAGGCTTCATTTTATGAGATCGTGGTCTGAGCCGAAGGTTCCTCGGCTTCCCGGTGCCGGTGTCCCGCTGCGGCTGTTCGACACCGCCGCGCGAGAGGTCGGCCCCACCAGGCCGGGCCGCACGGCGCGGATGTACGTCTGCGGCATCACACCCTACGACGCCACCCATCTGGGCCACGCCAACACCTATCTCGCCTTCGACCTGGTCAACCGGGCCTGGCGCGACGCCGGTCACGAGGTGCACTTCACCCAGAACGCCACGGACGTCGACGACCCCCTGCTGGAACGTGCCGGGCAGACCGGCGTCGACTGGCGCGACCTGGCCGAGCGTGAGATCGAGCTGTTCCGGACCGACATGGAGGCGCTGCGCATCCTGCCGCCGCGCGACTACGTCGCCGTGACCGAGGCGATCGACCAGGTCGCCGACCTGATCGTGTCGCTGCGCGACAAGGGCGCCACCTACGTCCTCGACGGCGACGTCTACTTCGACGTGGCCGCGGCCCCCAAGTTCGGGGCCGTCTCCGGTTACTCGGAGGAGCGCATGCTCGCCCTGTTCGGCGAGCGCGGGGGAGATCCGGACCGGCCGGGCAAGAAGCACCCGCTCGACTGGCTGCTCTGGCGCGCGGAGCGCCCGGGGGAGCCGTCCTGGCCCTCGCCGTTCGGCCAGGGCCGGCCCGGCTGGCACATCGAGTGCACCGCGATCGCCCTGGCGAGCCTGTCCAGCGGTTTCGACGTCGCCGGCGGGGGCTCTGACCTGATCTTCCCCCACCACGAGTGCGGCGCCCACGAGGGCCACGTGGCGTGCGGGGAGTGGCCCTTCGCGAAGGCCTACGTGCACGCGGGCATGGTCGCCCTGGACGGCGAGAAGATGTCCAAGTCGAAGGGCAACCTGGTCTTCGTCTCCCGCCTGCGCAAGGAGACCGACCCGATGGCCATCCGGCTCGCCCTGCTGGCGCACCACTACCGCTCCGACTGGGAGTGGACCTCCGGGCAGCTGGGCTCGGCGGAGGTACGGCTGGCGCGCTGGCGTTCGGCGGCGGGGCTGCAGACCGGCCCCGACGCCGGTGTCGTGCTCGAAAGGGTGCGCGCCCGGATGGCCGACGACCTGGACGCCCCGGGCGCCCTCGCGGTCGTCGACGACTGGGCCGAGCGAGCCCTGTCCGAGGGGGGCAGCGACCCGGACGCGCCGGTCCTCGTCAGGGAGACCGTGGACGCGCTGCTCGGGGTCGCGCTCTAGGGTCCCGGGTTCCGGGCGGTGCCGCCCCCGGGGGCGCGGCGCCGCCCGGAACCCGGGGGCACGGCGGCGTTCCCGGGGGCACGGCGGCGCGGGAAACGGCCCTGAGAGACGACTGAGCCCGCACCGCTTGCGCGGTGCGGGCTCAGCCTGAAGCCTTTGAGGTCAAACCAGGTCAGATGACCTGAACCTGGTCGGCCTGCGGGCCCTTCTGGCCCTGCGTGGTGACGAAGCTGACACGCTGGTTCTCCTCCAGGCTGCGGTAGCCGCCGGAGTTGATAGCCGAGTAGTGCACGAAGACATCGGCGGTGCCGTCATCCGGTGCGATGAATCCGAAGCCCTTTTCGGCGTTGAACCACTTAACGGTGCCCTCAGACAAAACTACTTCTCCTCATTGGGAGCCTCACCGAACCACCAGGTCGGCGGCACGGGGCTGCGTTGCGGACCCTACCATGCACCCGCGGAAACCATCCGGAGAAACTGTGTAACGTCCGCTGTCGGCGGACTTCTCATAAGCACTTGAGATGATAAGGCTAAGCTGAGAACTACGACTGCAACCAGACGATGGTATCCGATGCCTCCGCGATGCGCAAGTCACGAGATCGAGGCGAGGAATCGCTCGCGCTCCTCCTCGGGGAGGTGGTCGACGAAGAGGATGCCGTCGAGGTGGTCGGCCTCGTGTTGCAGGACGCGGGCGAGCACGCCCAGGGCGCGGACGGTGGCGGGCTTGCCGAACATGTCGCGACCACGGGCGGTGACCATGTAGGAGCGTTCCAGCGGCCACCAGCGGCCGGGCGCGGACAGGCATGCCTCGTCGGCCACGATCTTCCGTTCGGACAGCTCCAGGCGCGGGTTGACCAGGTGACCGGACTTGCCGTCCAGCTCGTAGACGACGACCCTCAGGGGGACGCCGATCTGCGGCGCGGCCAGTCCCGCGCGGCCCCTCCCGGCCCGCATCGTGGCCTGGAGCGATTTGACCAGGACGCGCAGCGCGCGGTCGAAGGTGGTCACCGGCTCGGACACCGTGCGAAGCACGGGATCGGTGAACGGTCGGATCGGCTGGACGGCCACGCGCACTCCCCGAAGCGAACGAATGGGCACCGGAGACGATTCCCATTGTCGCGCTGACTCAACCGTTACCCCCTCACCCCTCGTGTTTCCGGAATGTTGCCGCTGTGCGACGTGTGCATTGCGTATTTCCATGGTTAGTCACACGTAACCGGCGCACCATCACAGATAGTAAATGTGCGTAATGCCGCCCTCTTAGATTTCGGGATCGAAGCCCGCCCGAAACCGCAGGAGGAAAGATGGCCAAGCCCTGGATCAGCGACTGGCGGCCCGACGACCCCGACTTCTGGCAGGGACACGGCAGGAAGGTGGCCCGCAGGAACCTGATCTTCTCCATCTTCGCCGAGCACCTCGGATTCACGCTGTGGACCGTGTGGAGCATCGTGACCGTGCAGCTCGGCTCCTACGATTTCTCCACCGACCAGCTCTTCTGGATCGTCGCCCTGCCCAACCTGATCGGCTCGGCGCTGCGCATCCCGTACACCTTCGCCCCGGCCAGATTCGGCGGCCGGAACTTCACCGTGGTCAGCGCCCTGCTCCTGCTCGTGCCCGCGGTGCTGCTGGCCATCGCGGTCGGCAACCCGGCCACCCCCTACTGGGTCTTCCTGGTCATCGCGGCCACGGCGGGCCTGGGCGGCGGCAACTTCGCCTCCAGCATGGCCAACATCACCTACTTCTACCCCCAGGACAGGCAGGGGTCGGCGCTCGGGCTCAACGCGGCGGGCGGCAACATCGGGGTCAGCTCCGTACAGCTCGTCATGCCCCTGGTGATCGGGGCGTTCGGCCTGGCCGCCGCCGGGCTGTTCTGGATCCCGTTCATCCTGGCCGCCGCGATCGGCGCCTACTTCTTCATGGACAACCTGACCTCCGCCAAGGCCAGTCCCGCCGACCAGCTGAAGGTCGCCGGCCGGGCCCAGACCTGGATCATGTCCGTCCTGTACATCGGCACCTTCGGCTCCTTCATCGGCTACTCCACCGCGTTCCCGCTGCTCATCAAGAGCCAGTTCCCCGAGCAGGCCTCCCTGGTGGCGCTGGCCTTCATCGGCCCGCTGCTCGGCTCGCTGATCCGCCCGGTCGGGGGCTGGCTGTCGGACCGGCTCGGCGGGGCGCGGGTGACGCTCGTCAACTTCGCCGCGATGGCGGGCGCGGCGGCGCTGGTCTGGCAGGGCCTGTCCCAGCACGCCTTCGCGCTGTTCTTCTGCGCCTACATGCTCCTGGTCGCCACCACCGGCATCGGCAACGGCTCCACCTACCGGATGATTCCGGCGATCTTCCGGGCGAAGGCCGTGGCGGGCGTCGCCCCCGGTACGGACGCCCACGAGGCCGCCGTGGCCGTCGGGAAGCGGGACGCCTCCGCCGCGATCGGGATCATCTCCGCGATCGGCGCCTTCGGCGGGTTCTTCATCAACCGTGGATTCGGTAGCTCCATCGCCGCGACCGGGGGAGCGGGCGCAGCGCTGGCCTCCTTCGCCGCCTTCTACCTGGTGTGCGCGGCCATCACCTGGGCCTGCTACCTGCGGACCGCGGGATCCGTGCCGAGCCTGGCGGCGGCGCGCGTGTGATCCCGGCGTATCGGGCGCCCGTTCGGCTCACATCCGGCACCGTCCCGGCCGACGGACAACTCACATCCGCCTCATCGTGAATGTGAACGCGGTTAGCGGCTTGTAGCACATCGGTAACAGGGGAGACCTCAGGGTGAAACCGCCTGAAAGCACCATCGGATCCATGCCGGTCTCACTTCCCCCCCAGACACCTGTGAAGGCTGGGGCGGAGCGGACGAGAGGGGAAAAGCGACCCATGTCACGGCTCGTCGTGGTAGGACACGGACCGACATCGCATCGGCTGGTCGAGGCGCTGGTCGCCAAGGGCTTCGCGGGAAGGATCACGGTGCTGGGGGAGGAGCCCCGGCCGGCGTACGACCGGGTGGCGCTCACCTCCTACCTGGCGGGCAGGAGCGTCGAGGACCTCACCTATCCGACGCCGGACGGGGTCGTGCTGCGGCTGTCGTCCAGGGTCGTGGAGATCGACAGGCGGGCGCGCGAGGTCGTCACCGCCGACGGCCACCGCGAGCCGTACGACGTGCTGGTGCTGGCCACCGGCTCCAGCCCGTTCGTGCCGCCGGTGCCGGGCAGGGAGCTGGACGGCTGCTTCGTCTACCGCACGATCGACGACCTCGACGCGATCAGGGCGGCCGCCTCGGACGCCACGAGCGGCGTCGTGATCGGCGGCGGGCTGCTGGGGCTGGAGGCCGCCGACGCGCTGCGAGGCCTGGGGCTGGCGACCCACGTCGTGGAGATGGGCGGCTGGCTCATGCCCCGGCAGGTCGACGAGGGCGGCGGCGCCGTCCTGCGCGGCCACGTGGAGGCGCTCGGCCTGAACGTGCACACCGAGGCGGGGGCCAAGGAGATCGTCGCGGGCCCGGACGGGCGGGTGGCGGGCCTGGTCAAGCCGGACGGCGAGACCGTCGAGGCACAGATCGTGGTCTTCTCCGCGGGCGTCAGGCCCCGCGACGAGCTGGCCAGGCAGGCCGGTCTCGAGGTCGGCGGGCGCGGCGGGATCGCCGTGGACGACGGGATGCGCACCAGCGACCCGGCGATCTACGCGATCGGCGAGTGCGCCCTGCACGAGGGCATGGTCTACGGGCTGGTGGGGCCGTGCTTCACGATGGCCGAGGTCGCCGCCGACCGCATCCTCGGCGGCGAGGCGGTCTTCACCCGCGCCGACCTGTCGACCAAGCTCAAGCTGCTCGGCGTGGAGGTCGCCCAGTTCGGCGCGATGGAGGGCGCGCTGGACGTGACCTTCATGGACCCGGTGGGCGGGGTCTACCAGAAGCTGTTCGTCAGTGACGACGCCCGCACCCTGCTCGGCGGGATCTGCGTCGGCGACGCCACCCCGTACAACACCCTCAAGCCCTTCGTCGGCCGCGACCTGCCGGGTTCGCCGAGCGAGCTGTTGTTCACCGGCGGGCCGGCGAGCACGGACCTCCCCGACGACGCGCAGGTCTGCTCCTGCAACAACGTCACCAAGGGCCAGGTGTGCGCGGCCATCGCCGAGCACGGCCTCACCGACGTCCCCGGCATCAAGGCGTGCACCCGCGCGGGCACCACCTGCGGCAGCTGCGTCCCGACGCTCAAGCAGATCCTCGTCTCCTCGGGCGTCGAGGTCTCCAAGGCCCTGTGCGAGCACTTCGCGCAGAGCAGGGCGGAGCTGTTCGACATCGTCCGGGTGCGCGGCCTCACCACGTTCTCGCAGATCATCGCCGAGCACGGCACCGGGCGCGGCTGCGACGTGTGCAAGCCCGTCGTCGCCTCGATCCTCGCCTCGCTCGGCAACGGCCACATCCTCGACGGCGAGCAGGCCGCCCTGCAGGACACCAACGACCACTTCCTGGCCAACATCCAGCGCAACGGCACCTACTCGGTGGTGCCGCGCATCCCCGGCGGGGAGATCACTCCGGACAAGCTCATCGTGATCGGAGAGGTGGCCCGCGACTTCGGCCTCTACACCAAGATCACCGGCGGGCAGCGGATCGACCTGTTCGGGGCCCGGGTGGAGCAGCTCCCGCTGATCTGGAAGCGGCTGGTGGACGCGGGCTTCGAGTCCGGGCAGGCGTACGGCAAGGCGTTGCGCACGGTGAAGTCCTGCGTGGGCTCGACCTGGTGCCGGTACGGGGTGCAGGACGCCGTCGGCCTGGCCATCGCGCTGGAGCTGCGCTACCGGGGCCTGCGCTCGCCGCACAAGCTGAAGTCGGCCGTCTCCGGCTGCGCCCGCGAGTGCGCCGAGGCCCGCGGCAAGGACTTCGGCGTCATCGCCACCGAGCAGGGCTGGAACCTCTACGTGGGAGGCAACGGCGGCTTCACCCCGCGCCACGCCGACCTGTTCGCCTCCGACCTGAGCACCGAGGAGCTGGTCCGCGTCATCGACCGGTTCCTGATGTTCTACGTCCGTACCGCCGACCGCCTGCAGCGCACCTCCGCCTGGCTGGAGGCCCAGGGCCTGGCCTACGTCAAGGAGGTCGTGCTGGACGACTCCCTGGGGATCTGCGCCGACCTGGAGGCCCAGATGGAGCGGCACGTGGCCGGTTACACCGACGAGTGGCGGGCCGCGATCGAGGACCCGGAGAAGCTGCGGCGCTTCGTCTCCTTCGTCAACGCCCCAGGGACCCCGGACCCGTCGATCGCCTTCGAGCCCGAGCGCGACCAGGTGAAACCGGTCCTGATCCCGCTGGAGGTGGTCCGTTCCTGATCCGGCCCGATCCGTGTCCCGCGCCGGCCGTGCCGGAGCGCCACCGTCGTACCCCGAGGACCTGAGAACCCGAAGAGAGGAGGCCTTCACCGATGACCGCGCTGAGAGAAGACCTGGAGCTGAGAGAAGACCTGGAGACGATCGCCTGGACAGCGGTCTGTTCCTACGCCGATCTGCTGCCCGAGCGCGGAGCGTGCGCGCTCGTCGACGGCAGGCAGATCGCGCTGTTCCGCGCCTTCGACGGTTCCCTGTTCGCGATCGGCAACCGCGATCCGTTCAGCGGCGCCCACGTCATGTCCCGGGGGATCGTGGGAACCAGGGCGGGCGAGCCCGTGGTGGCCTCCCCGATGCACAAGCAGGTGTTCTCCCTCGCGACGGGGGTGTGCCTGGACGATCCCGCGGTGGCCGTGCCGACCTACCCGATCCGCCTCACCGGCGGAACGGTGGAGGTGGGCCCCGGGTGAGCACGGGTGGGCACGGGGTGGGGCCGCGGGCGGCCGGACACCCCGGATACCGAGGAAACATCGAGCGAGGAGTGGTGAACGACAGATGAGCATCGCCGTTCTGGACGGGCCCACCGGCTCTCCCGAGACCGCGCCCGACGCGCTGGCCGGGTTCACGATCGGGGTAACCGCCACCCGGCGGCGCGAGGAGTTCTGCGCGCTGCTGGAACGCAGGGGCGCCAGGGTGGTGAGCGCCCCGGCGATCCGGCTGGTGCCCCTGACGGAGGACGCCGACCTGCTGGCCGCGACCCGCGCCAGCCTGGCCGCCCCGATCGACGACGTGGTGGTCACCACCGGCGTCGGTTTTCGCGGCTGGATGGCGGCGGCCGAGGGCTGGGGACTCTCCGGCGACCTCGCCGAGCACCTGACCGCCGCCCGGCTGCTGACCCGCGGGCCCAAGGCGCGCGGCGCGGTCAGGGCGGCGGGCCTGACCGACCACTGGACCCCGCCCACGGAGTCGTGCGAGGAGGTCAAGCAGCACCTGCTCGCCCAGGACCTGCGCGGGCGCCGCATCGCCGTGCAGCTGCACGGGGAGCCGCTGACCGGTTTCGTGGCCGCGCTGCGCGAGGCGGGCGCGGAGGTCATCGAGGTGCCGGTCTACCGGTGGCTGCCCTACCGCGACGTGTCGCCGCTGCGGCGCCTGGTCAGCCAGGCGATCTCCGGCGGCGTGGACGCGGTCGCCTTCACCAGCGCCCCGGCCGTGCTGGCCATGCTCAACTCCGCCCGCGCGGAAGGTCTGGAGGACGCGCTGGTCTCGGCCTTCGCCGGGCCGGTCGTCGCCGCCTGCGTGGGACCGGTCACCGCCGCACCGCTGGAGGCGCGCGGGGTGCCCACCGTGCAGCCCGAGCGCTCCCGCCTGGGCACGCTGGCCCGTACCCTCGCCAGGCACCTGCCCGAGCACAGCGTCACCCGCCTGGTCGCGGGCGGCCACCGGCTGGAGATCCGCGGCCACGCCGTCGCGGTGGACGGCGAGCTGAAGCCGCTGCCACCGGCGCCGATGGCGGTCCTCAAGCGCCTGGCCGACAAGCCGGGACACGTGGTGGCCCGCTCCGACCTGCGGACCGTGCTCCCCGGCGGCCCGTCGCGCGACTCGGCCGAGCACGCGGTCGAGATGGCCATCACCCGCCTGCGCCGTGCCCTCGGTCCCGCGGGGATCGTCGAGACGGTCGTCAAGCGCGGCTACCGCCTGGCCTGCGACCGGGGCGAAGGCCTGTGACGACCCTGGTCCTGGCCGGGCACGGGACGCGCAGCGCGAGGGGCGAGGAGACCCTGGCCGGACTGCGGGACCTGGTGCGCGGGGGCCGCCGGGGGACGCGGGTGGAGCAGGCGTTCCTGGAGATCAGCTCGCCGCTGCTGGCCGACGTGCTGCCCGGCCTGCCCGGCCCCGTCGTGGTGGTCCCGCTGCTGCTGGCGGGCGGCTACCACGTCCACATCGACCTGCCCTCCGTGATCGCCGCGGCCAGGCCGGACGCCGTGCTGGCGGCCCCGCTGGGACCGCACCCGCTGCTCACCGCCGTCCTGGCCAGGCGGCTTTCCGCCGCGGGGCTGAGGGGCGCCGACTCGGTGGTCCTGGGAGCGGCGGGCTCGTCCGATCCGGCCGCGCTGGCCGACGTGCGGGCGGCGGCCCGGCTGCTGTCGGTCAGGCTCTCCCGCCCGGTCACCGCGGCCTTCGCCGCGACGGGCACCCCGTCGGTCGCCGAGGCTCTGGAGCGGCTGCGCTCGGGACCCGCGCCGCGGATCGCACTGGCCTCCTATCTCCTGGCCCCCGGTTTCTTCCAGGACCGTCTGGAGACGTCCGGCGCCGACCTGGTCGCAGCCCCCCTGGGGGTGGACGCCGACCTGGCCGCGCTGGTGTGGGCCCGGTTCGACCAGGCGCGCCTGGCGTCGACGGCCACGGCCGGCGGCCAGGCCCGTCCGGGACCGGTGGCGGCCGGACTCGACCGGGGCGTCCGGCCTCCGAGCGTCCGGACCCCGGCGTGGCCCGCCCGGCACCGTTGATCGCGGGGGGCGATCAGGCCGGCCGGGGCTCCAGCCTCAGCTCCCGGACGATCTCCTCGGCGACCTCGTCCCGCGACGGCAGGAAGTCGTCGGCGCCGAGAAGCGTCTCGTAGTAGGCGTGGCGGAAGCACCCGGCGAGCAGCAGCCGGGCGCTGGCGACCGGGACGACCCCGGGAGAGACGCGCCCCGCCCGCTGCTCGGCCGCCAGGTACGCGGTGAGCGGCACGATCTCCGACATCGGCCCGATGTCGCTGTCGCGCATCGCCTCGCGGAAGCGGACGGTGACCGAGGGGGAGGTGAAGGCGGGCAGCGCCGCCGCCTGGACCTCGCAGTAGTAGTCGATGCCCGCTCGCGCGATGGGCAGCAGGTTCTCGCTCACCCGGCCCTTGCCGACCAGGTACATCAGGTCGTCGAGGATGCGCCGCCAGACCGGGAGCCGGTCCTGCAGCAGGGCCAGGAACATGTCGACGGCGTGTCCGGACGCGGTGCCCCGCGAACGCGGGTGCGCGGCGTCGTCGGCCTCCTCGCGCTTCATGAACGCGGCCAGCTCGAGGACGCGGCGCCGCGCCTCCTGCGCGTTCCGGTGCGGGTCGACGGTCTGCTGATACGAATCGATCTGGTACGGGTCGATCTGGTACGGGTCGATATAGGGAGTCGCCATGGTCGCCCTAACGTGCGCAGTCACATGGACAGATGGTCGTAACGGTGATGCGTCGTTCACCGGCGTCCACGGGGCCGTGTGCTTCCTGGGTTCTTCCTGGCCGTGGAGTCGCCGACGTCCGGTTTTCCGCTCGGCGCGCCCCCGGAGAGGCGGGGCGTGCCCGATCAGTGCCTGTCGACCCGGGCCCGACCCCAGGCTCAACCTGGTTTCAACCTAGGCGAAAAAGAGCGTCCGGTGGTAACCGCACGCCGTGAGTTCAGCCGTCGGAGTCACGGTCGCGCCGGCGCAGATAGCGCTCGAACTCGGCGGCGATGGCGTCGCCGCTCGCCTCGGGCAGCTCCGCGGCGTCCTTGCGCTCCTCGAGCTCCTTGACGTACTCGGCGACCTCGCTGTCCTGGGAGGCCAGCTCGTCGACGCCGTGCTCCCAGGCCCGGGACTCCTCGGCCAGCTCGCCCAGCGGCATCGGGATGTCGAGCAGGTCCTCCATCCGGCTGAGCAGCGCCATGGTGGCCTTCGGGTTGGGCGGCTGGGCCACGTAGTGCGGCACCGAGGCCCACAGCGACACGGCGTGCAGCCCGGCGGCGCCCAGGGAGTGCTGCAGGACGCCGACGATGCCGGTCGGCCCCTCGTAGCGGCTCAGCTCCAGGTTGATCGCCCTGGCCAGGCCCTCGTCGGTCGCCGACCCCACGATCGGCACCGGGCGGGTGTGCGGCGAGTCGTTGAGCAGCGCGCCGAGCAGGACCGCCAGCTCGACGCCCAGCTCGCGGCAGACCAGCACGATCTCCTCGCAGAACGCGCGCCAGCGCATGTTTGGCTCGATGCCGCGCAGCAGCACCACGTCGCGGTCGACGCCCGGGGGCCTGGCCACCGACAGCTTGGTGGTCGGCCAGGTGATGGACCGCGTCAGCCCCTCGCCCATCTCGACGATCGGGCGGGTCACCTGGAAGTCGTAGTATTCCTCCGGGTCCAGGGAGACCAGCGGGGTCGCCTTCCACTCGTCCTCGAGGTGCGCGATCACTCCGCTCGAGGCCTCACCCGCGTCGTTCCACCCCTCGAACGCGGCGATCATCACCGGGTCGACGAGCTCGGGCAGGCCTTCGATCTCGATCACGCGCCCCCTCCTTCTCACCTCTCGTCCTATCCGGCTAAGCCTATGCGGTGAGGGGGCCTTCACGTCACCTTCCCGACATGGTGCGAGCGATCAGGACGTCGCGACCTCCGCGCCGCCACACGCCGGGCGGCACCGCGTCTCGCGACCGCCCGCGGGGCCGGTGGGCTCCCGGCCCGGCGGCCACGGGAGGCCGCCCTCGCGCCCGCCGGTGGACCGGGGGATCGGGGGATCGCCGGTACCGGTGAGGACGGCGCGACCGGCCACCGGCGGTGTTCCGGCGTGTTCCGGCGCGGCGGCGGGGGGCGGCGACAGGGGTGATCGCCGGGCCGAGCGGGCGAAAGATCCGATCGCCGCCGAGTACGGGGGCGCCCGGACGGCTCCCAGTACTCTTGTCCCATGACAAGCACTCCGTCTTTCCGCGAAGTCCTGGCCGAGCGCGTGATGGTCGCCGACGGGGCAATGGGGACGATGCTTCAGGCCCACGACGTCACCATGGATGACTTCCAGGACCATGAGGGCTGCAACGAAGTGCTCAACGTCACCCGTCCGGACATCGTCCGCGCCGTGCACGAGGCCTATTTCGAGGTCGGGGTCGACTGCGTCGAGACCAACACCTTCGGGGCCAACCTTTCAGCTCTCGGCGAATACGACATCCCCGAGCGCGTCTTCGAGTACTCCGAGGCCGGTGCCCGCGTCGCCCGCGAGGCCGCCGACGCCTGGTCCACCCCCGACCGCCCGCGCTTCGTGCTCGGCTCCATCGGCCCCGGCACCAAGCTCCCCACCCTCGGGCACAAGCCGTACGCCGAGCTGCGCGACGCCTACTACGACAACGCCGCGGGCCTGATCGGCGGCGGCGCCGACGCGCTGATCATCGAGACCTCCCAGGACCTGCTCCAGGTCAAGGCGGCGGTGATCGGCGCCCGCCGGGCCATCGCCGACTCCGGCCGCGACGTGCCGGTGATCGCCCAGGTGACCATCGAGACCAACGGCGCGATGCTGCTGGGCTCGGAGATCGGCGCGGCCCTGACCGCGATCGAGCCGCTCGGCGTCGACGTGATCGGCCTCAACTGCGCGACCGGCCCCGCCGAGATGAGCGAGCACCTGCGCTACCTGGCCCGCCACGCCCGGGTCCGCCTGTCGTGCATGCCCAACGCCGGGCTGCCCGTGCTGACCTCCGACGGCGCCTACTACCCGCTGAGCCCCGAGGAGCTGGCCTCGGCGCACGAGAACTTCACCCGCGACTACGGGCTCTCCCTGGTCGGCGGCTGCTGCGGCACCACCCCCGAGCACCTGCGCCAGGTCGTCGAGCGGGTCCGTGGGCGGGAGACGGCCCCGCGCCGCCCCCGCCCCGAGGCCGGCGCCTCCTCCCTCTACCAGAGCGTCCCCTTCCGCCAGGACATCTCGTACCTGGCCATCGGCGAGCGCACCAACGCCGTCGGCTCCAAGGTCTTCCGCGAGGCGATGCTCGCCCAGGACTGGGAGGAGTGCGTGGAGATCGCGCGGGGGCAGGCCCGCGACGGCGCGCACATGCTCGACCTCTGCGTCGACTACGTGGGCCGCGACGGCGTGGCCGACATGAGGGAGCTGGCGTTCCGCTTCGCCACCGCCTCCACGCTGCCGGTCGTCCTCGACTCCACCGAGCCCGCCGTCCTCGAGGCCGGGCTGCAGATGCTCGGCGGGCGCGCGGTCGTCAACTCGGTCAACTACGAGGAGGGCGACGGCCCCGAGACGCGCTTCCACCGGAACATGACCCTGGTCCGCGAGTACGGCGCCGCCGTGGTCGCCCTCACCATCGACGAGCAGGGCCAGGCCCGCACCGCCGACTTGAAGGTTCAGATCGCGGTCCGCCTCATCGAGGACCTTACGGGCAACTGGGGCATGAACATCGAGGACATCCTCATCGACATGCTCACCTTCCCCATCGCCACCGGCCAGGAGGAGACCCGGCGCGACGCGCTGGAGACGATCGAGGCGATCAAGGAGATCAAGCGGCTCCACCCCGGCGTGCAGACGGTCCTGGGCCTGTCGAACGTGTCGTTCGGCCTCAACCCGGCCGCCCGCGTCGTGCTCAACTCGGTCTTCCTCAACGAGTGCGTCAACGCCGGCCTGGACGCGGCGATCGTGCACGCCTCCAAGATCCTGCCGATGGCGCGCATCCCCGAGGAGCAGCGCGAGGTCGCCCTGGACATGATCTACGACCGGCGCAGGGAGGGCTACGATCCGCTGCAGCGGTTCATGGAGCTGTTCGAGGGCGTCGACACCGCCGCCCTCAAGGAGAGCAAGGCCGAGGAGCTCGCCGCGCTGCCGCTGTGGGAGCGGCTCAAGCGCCGCATCGTCGACGGCGAGCGCAAGGGCCTGGAGGCCGACCTCGACGAGGGCCTCGCCCGGCGCCCCGCCCTGGAGATCGTCAACGACGTGCTGCTGGACGGCATGAAGACCGTCGGCGAGCTGTTCGGCTCCGGCCAGATGCAGCTGCCGTTCGTGCTCCAGTCGGCCGAGGTGATGAAGACCTCGGTCGCCTACCTGGAGCCGCACATGGAGCGGGTCGAGGGCGAGATCAAGGGCCGCATCGTGCTCGCCACCGTCAAGGGCGACGTGCACGACATCGGCAAGAACCTGGTCGACATCATCCTCTCCAACAACGGCTACGAGGTCGTCAACCTCGGCATCAAGCAGCCGGTGTCGGTCATCCTGGAGGCCGCCGAGGAGAAGAAGGCCGACGTCATCGGCATGTCCGGGCTGCTGGTGAAGTCCACGGTCATCATGAAGGAGAACCTGGAGGAGATGAACTCCCGGGGCATCTCCGAGAAGTTCCCCGTGCTGCTCGGCGGGGCGGCGCTGACCCGCGCCTACGTCGAGCAGGACCTCGCGGAGCTCTTCCAGGGCCAGGTCCGCTACGCCCGCGACGCCTTCGAGGGACTGCGCCTGATGGACGCCTTCATGGCGGTCAAGCGCGGGGAGAAGGGCGCGAGCCTGCCGCCGCTGCGCGAGCGCCGGGTCAAGGGCGGCGCCACGCTGGTCAGGACCCCGGTGGAGGAGCTGCCCGCCCGCTCCGACGTGGCCACCGGCAACCCGGTGCCGACGGCGCCCTTCCTCGGCGAGCGCGTCATCAAGGGCGTGCCGCTCGCCGAGTACGCCGCGTTCCTGGACGAGCGGGCGACGTTCATGGGCCAGTGGGGCCTCAAGGCCGCGCGCGGCGGCGACGGGCCCTCGTACGAGGAGCTGGTCGAGACCGAGGGCCGCCCGCGCCTGCGGATGTGGCTGGAGCGGATGCAGACCGACGGGCTGCTGGAGGCGGCGGTCGTCTACGGCTACTTCCCGTGCGTCAGCGACGGCGACTCGCTGATCATCCTGGACGAGGGGGGCAACGAGCGCACCCGCTTCACCTTCCCGCGCCAGCGGCGCGACCGGCACCTGTGCCTGTCCGACTTCTTCCGCTCCAAGGACTCCGGCGAGGTCGACGTCGTCGCCCTCCAGGTCGCGACGATGGGCAACCGGGTCTCCGAGGCCGCGGCCGAGCTGTTCGCCAAGGACGCCTACCGCGACTACCTGGAGCTGCACGGCCTGTCGGTGCAGCTGACCGAGGCCCTGGCCGAGTACTGGCACGCGCGGGTGCGCTCGGAGCTCGGCATCGGCGGCGACGAGTCCCTGGAGGACATGCTCAAGGTCAACGTCGCCGGCTGCCGCTACTCCTTCGGGTACCCGGCCTGCCCCAACCTGGAGGACCAGGTGCAACTGATGGAGCTGCTCGATCCGGCCAGGATCGGCGTCGAGCTGTCGGAGGAGTTCCAGCTCCACCCCGAGCAGTCGACGTCCGCACTGATCGTCCATCACCCCGAGGCCAACTACTTCAACGTATGACCGGCGTGTGATCGGCAGGGGGTTCACCGGGAATGGAAGCGGTTCTCTTCGACATGGACGGTCTTCTCGTCGACAGCGAGAAGATCTGGTTTCAGGTCGAGACCGAGGTGATGGAACGGCTCGGCGGCGAGTGGGGGGAGGCCCACCAGGAGAATCTGGTGGGCGGCTCCATGCCGGCCACCGTGGCCTACATGCTCAGGATCTCCGGCGGGGGCGCCACCCCCGCCGAGGTGGAGACCTGGATGCTGGAGGGCATGACCGCCAGGCTCGCGGGCGGGGTGGAGATGATGCCCGGCGCCGCCGAGCTGCTGGCGGAGGTGCGCGGGCACGGCCTGGCCACCTCCCTGGTCACCTCGTCGGTCCGGCCGATCGCCGAGGCGTGCCTGCGGAGCATCGGCGACCACAACTTCGACCACGTGGTCACCGGTGACCACGTCACCAGGACCAAGCCCCATCCCGAGCCCTACCTGACGGCCGCCCGGCTGCTGGGGGTCGATCCGGCCCGCTGCGTCGCCCTGGAGGACTCCCCGAATGGGGTGACGTCGGCCACCGCCGCGGGCTGCCGGGTGGTGGCGGTGCCGAGCGTGCTGCCGATTCCCGCCGCGCCCGGCCGCCTCGTCGTCGACTCGCTGCTGGAGGTCGACGTGGCGATCCTGCGTTCGCTGTCCTCCGGCGAGCCGTTCGAAGTCGGGGATCGCCCCTGATCTTTCCCGCGAACCGCCCCGTATCCCCTAAGGGGTGATCCCTCCTCAGGAAGGAGGGCCCGTCCCGGTTCCACGTGCCAGGATGGAGATCGGGTAAGCCGATACGAGGGGCGGTCCGCTATGTCGTTCGAACAGATCGCGTGGTTGCCGCTCTGCGCCGGGGTCACCGGCGTGGGGCTGGTGCTGAGTTTCCTGCTGATGCGGCGCCGGGGGGCCGCGGCGGGGTTGCGCGCCGCGGCCTGGTCGCTGCTGCCCGTGGCCGCCTACCTGACCGGCGCGCTGCCGACCCTGTGGCAGATCGGCACGGCGATCGGCGGGTTCGTCACCGGCCTGGCGTTCAATCCCGTGGTGTGGGCCGGGGTGGGGGTGGCAGGGCTCTCCGCGCTGCTCTTCCTGGTCTCCGGCTTCCTGCGCGGACGCCGCCTCAGGGCCGCCGCGTCCTCGGGGTCCTCGGGGTCCGGGGCCTCCCCGGCGCCCGTCGCGAGCGCCCCGGCCGCCTCGGGGCGGCGCGGGGCCGTGACACCGGGGGCACCGGCGGCACCGGGCGCGACGGCCGTCACGCAGCCGCTGCCCAAGCGCACGCCCGCGCCCTCGCCCGTTTCCAAGGCCGCCGGGTCCAGGCCCGCGGCGAAGCCGGCGGCCGACGACGACTTCTCCGATATCGAGGACATCCTGAAGCGCCGGGGGATCGGGTGACGCTACGTCATCGCCTCGTTTCCATGTCACGAATCCGAGACAGAAGCGGAACGGCTTCCGGACATTACCTTCAAGATCAAAACGAATGAATTTCACGTGAATCACAGTTGAGCCACATAGCGCCTCAGGGGACTGGTCAGCGCAGTTCAGCCCATAGATTCTGCGCACGGGACCACTAATAGCGGCCCGTAGACTTACGGCGCGCTACCCCGACCCGGGGGACGCGTTGACGGACGACGTCGTCTGGGATCCAGGGGGCCAACTGTATGACCGCACCGCTCGACGCCCCCGGTAAGACCACCGAGGTCTCGCCGGAGGCAGTGCTCGCGGGAGCGGGCGTGAAAGCCATCCAAGGCCGATCGCTCGGGCAGATCGCGTGGATGCATCTGAAGCGCGACAAGGTCGCGCTCATCGGTGCCGGCGTGGTCGTCCTGCTGATCCTCACGGCGGTCTTCGCTCCGCTGATCGTGGACGTGTTCGGTCATCCGCCGAACGAGTTCCACCAGGAGATGATCGATCCCTCCACCATGGCGCCCCAGGGCGGCACGGGCATCAGCGGGGACTTCCTGTTCGGGGTGGAGCCGCTCAACGGCCGTGACCTTTTCAGCAGGGTGGTCTACGGAGCACGGATCTCGCTGCTGATCGCGGTCCTCGCCACCGTGCTCTCGGTGGTCCTCGGCACCGTCATGGGAGTGATGGCCGGTTACTTCGGTGGCTGGGTCGACACCCTGATCAGCCGCACGATGGACGTCTTCCTCGCCTTCCCCCTCCTCGTCTTCGCCATGGCCCTGGTCGGTGTCCTCGGCCAGTTCGAGCAGAGCCTCGGGGTGCAGGGCGACACGCTGCGCATCGGTCTGCTGATCTTCGTGATCGGCTTCTTCAACTGGCCCTACATCGGCAGGATCATCAGGGGCCAGACGCTGTCACTACGGGAACGCGAGTTCGTCGACGCCGCCCGTAGCCTGGGCGCCCGCGGACCGTACATCCTGTTCCGGGAGATCCTGCCGAACCTGATCGCGCCGATCCTCATCTACGCGACGCTGCTCATCCCCACGAATGTCCTGTTCGAAGCCGCGCTCTCGTTCCTGGGAGTCGGTATCCAGGCGCCCACGGCGACCTGGGGAGGAATGCTCTCGCAGGCGGTGAAGTACTACAACGTGCCGCATTTCATGTTCTTCCCCGGTATGGCGATCTTCATTACGGTGCTGGCTTTCAACCTCTTCGGTGACGGGCTGCGCGACGCCCTCGACCCGAAGGCGTCCCGTTGACCCTCAACCTCCCGTTCTCCCGGATTAACAAGGGGTGCAAGTAAATGAACAAGAGATCCGCGCTGGCCTTCGCGGCCGCGGGTGCCGCTCTCTCCCTGGGGCTCTCGGCCTGTGGCGGTGGCGGCGGTGAGACGAAACCGGCCGATGGTTCGTCGGCCGCGCCGGCGGCCGCGGACGCGTTCAACGCGGGCCTCGACAAGGTGTTCAACCCTTCTGACAAGAAGGGTGGCGTCCTGAAGATGGCCATCTCCGAGGACTGGGACTCGGTGGACCCCGGTGACACCTACTACGCGCTCTCCTGGAACCTGGTCCGTATCTACGGCCGTTCGCTGGTGACCTACACCCCGGCCCCCGGCGCCGAGGGCCGCAAGCTCTCCCCCGACCTGGCCGAGAGCCTGGGCGAGTCGAGCGACGACGGCAAGACCTGGACCTACAAGCTTCGCGCCGGCGTGAAGTTCGAGGACGGCACGCCGATCACGTCCAAGGACGTCAAGTACGCGGTCCTGCGGTCCATGGACAAGGAGACCTTCGTCAACGGCCCGACGTACTTCAACGACTGGCTGGACCTGCCGAAGGACTTCAAGACCGTCTACAAGACCCCGGACGTCAACACCGACTCCGCGATCGAGACGCCGGACGACCAGACGATCGTCTTCCACCTGAAGAAGGCCTACGCGGGCTTCGACAACTTCGCGGCGCTGCCCGGCACGATCCCGGTCCCCCAGGCCAAGGACACCGGCGTCAAGTACCGCGAGCACGTGATCGCCTCCGGCCCCTACAAGTTCGACAAGGTCGAGCCCGGCAAGCAGTACACCCTGGTCCGCAACGAGAACTGGGACCCGGCGACCGACCCGATCCGCAAGGCGCTGCCCGACAGCTACGAGATCTCCCTCGGCGTCAACGCCGACGACCTGGACAACCGGATCATCTCCGGCGACCTGCACATCGACCTCGCCGGCTCGGGCGTCCAGCCCGCCGCGCTCGGCCGCGTGCTGGGCGACCCGGCGCTGAAGGCCCGGGCCGACAACCCCACCGGCGCCCGCACCTGGTACACCTCGATCATCCCCGACGTGGCCCCGCTGGACAACGTGGAGTGCCGCAAGGCGATCATCTACGGCGCCGACCGGGTGGGCCTGCAGAACGCCTACGGCGGCGAGTTCGCCGGCGGTGAGATCGCGACCGGCCTGATGCCGCCGTCGATCGGGGGCTGGAAGAAGCTCGACCTCTACCCGACCGGCACCGGCGACGTGGAGAAGGCCAAGGCCGCGCTGGCCGCGTGTGGCAAGCCCGAGGGTTTCGAGACCATCATGGCCTACCGCGCCGACCGTCCCAAGGAGAAGGCGACCGCCGAGTCGCTCCAGCAGGCGCTGGCCAAGGTCGGCATCAAGCTGACCCTCAAGGGTTACCCCACCGGTGACTACTTCTCGCTCTACGCCGGCAAGCCGGACTTCGTGAAGAAGAACGGCATCGGCCTGGCCACCAACGGCTGGGGCGCCGACTGGAACGACGGCTTCGGCTTCATGTCGCAGATCGTCGACAGCCGCACCATCCGTGAGTCGGGCGGTAACTACAACCTCAGCGTCAAGGACAAGGAAATCGACGCGAAGATCGACCAGGTCTTCACCGAGGCCGACGTCGCCAAGCGTGACGCGCTCTGGGGCGAGATCGACCAGCGGGTCATGGAGCAGGCCTACGTGCTTCCCGCGGTCTGGTCCAAGGGCGTCATGGTCCGTCCCATCGGCGCGACGAACATCTTCGTCACCGGTGCGTTCGACATGTACGACTACCTGAACATCGGTGTCCAGTAACCGTCGGAAATCCTGTTCAGTTAGTCGAGTTCGGTTAGTCGAGGCTTGAAGGGGCCGGCCCGCGCGGTCGGCCCCTGGAGCCGGGGGGACTGTGGTCACTTACATCATCCGCCGTTTGATCGGCGCGGCGCTCATGCTCGTCATCGTGAGCATGGTCACGTTCTCGATCTTCTTTGTGATTCCCCGTGTCGCGGGGGCCACAGCCGAGGACTTCGCCAGCCGTTACATGGGCAGAGCCGCCAACACGGAGATGATCGCGGTCACGGCGGAGAAACTCGGGTTCAACGACCCGGTTCCCGTGCAGTACGGCCGCTGGATCTCGGGTGTCTTCGTCGGCTCGACGTACGACACCGGCGCCTCCATCGAGGAGTGCCCCGCCCCCTGTTTCGGCTACTCCTTCATCAGGAGGCAGCCGGTCTGGCCCGACCTGGTGGAACGCATCCCGGTGACCCTCTCGCTCGCCCTGGGCGCGTCGGTCATCTGGTTGCTCGGCGGCGTCGCGACGGGCGTGCTGTCCGCGCTGCGAAAAGGCACGATCTTCGATCGGGCGGCGATGAGCATCGCGCTCGCCGGGGTCTCTCTGCCGATCTTCTTCACCGGCATCGTCTCCCTCGTCGTCTTCAGCTACGGGCTGGGTATCACCGCGCCGGGCGGCAGTTTCACGCCGTTCCTGGAGAATCCAGCGCAATGGGCCTACAACCTCCTCCTGCCATGGATCACCCTCGCATTCCTCTATGCCGCGTCCTACGCGCGCCTGACCAGGGCGGGAATGCTGGAGACCATGGGTGAGGACTACATTCGCACGGCCAGGGCCAAGGGCATGCACGAGTCCAGAGTGGTCGTCAAGCACGGGCTGCGCGCCGCGCTGACCCCCATCCTGACGATCTTCGGTCTGGACCTCGGACTGCTGCTCGGCGGCGCGGTGCTCACCGAGAGCACGTTCTCGCTGAAGGGCATCGGCGACTATGCCGTCCAGGCCATCGTGACGAACGACCTTCCGAAGATCATGGGTGTCACCATGGTCGCGGCGCTCTTCGTCGTGCTGGCCAGTCTGATCGTCGACCTGCTGTACGCGGTGGTCGACCCGAGGGTGAGGCTGGGATGAGCGCTCCGTCGAGCTTTCTCGAACTGAGGGATCTGCGGATCCACTTCCCGACGGACGACGGCCTGGTCAAGTCCGTCGACGGGCTCTCCTTCCAGCTGGAGCGCGGCAAGACGCTCGGTATCGTGGGAGAGTCCGGATCCGGCAAGAGCGTCACCTCGCTGGGCATCCTCGGACTGCACAAGGGTGGCCGGGCGAGGATCTCCGGTGAGATCTGGCTGGACGGCGAGGAACTCGTCGCCGCCTCGGCCGACCACGTCCGGACGTTGCGCGGCAAGAAGATGGCGATGATCTTCCAGGATCCGCTCTCGGCGATGCACCCCTTCTACACGGTGGGCGCGCAGATCGTGGAGGCGTACCGGATCCACAACCAGGTCAGCAAGAAGGTCGCGCGCAAGCACGCCATCGACATGCTGGGCCGGGTGGGCATCCCACAGCCGGACAGGCGCGTCGACAGCTACCCGCACGAGTTCTCCGGCGGTATGCGCCAGCGCGCGATGATCGCCATGGCGCTCTCCTGCGACCCGGAGCTGCTGATCGCGGACGAGCCGACCACGGCCCTCGACGTCACGGTACAGGCGCAGATCCTGGACCTGATGCGCGACCTGCAGCGTGACTTCAACGCCGCGCTGATCGTCATCACCCACGACCTGGGTGTCGTCGCGGAGCTGGCGGACGACATCCTGGTGATGTACGGCGGGAAGGGCATCGAGTACGGCACGGCGGAAAGCATCTTCGACCGGCCGGAGCATCCCTACACCTGGGGTTTGCTGGGATCGATGCCACGCCTGGACCGGGAGCGGACCGAACGGCTGCTGCCGATCAAGGGCAGTCCTCCCTCCCTGATCAACGTGCCCGCCGGGTGCGCCTTCAACCCGCGCTGCGACTACGCCGACCGTACCGGCGGAAGGGCGAACACCGAGGTGCCCGAGCTGCTCGAGAGCGACGGCGGTCATCTGGTCCGGTGTCACCTGCCCCGTGAGGTCAGGCGGGACATCTGGGAGAACGAGATCAAAGCGAACCTGGGGTCCTCGTGAGCGAGCGAGCCGACAAGCCCGTTGCCCCGGCCGCGCGTTCGACGAACGGAAAGTCTGTGACCGAGCCAATTCTGTCAGTGCAAGGGCTGGAGAAGCACTTCCCGGTAACCAAGGGTCTGTTCAAACGCCAGGTCGGTGCGGTCAAAGCGGTCGACGGGATCAGCTTCGACGTCCGCAAGGGTGAGACCCTCGGCCTGGTGGGCGAGTCCGGCTGTGGCAAGACCACGACCGGTCGCATGATCACCAGGCTCATCGAGCCGACCGGCGGGAAGATCATCTTCGAGGGACACGACATCACTCACATGTCGCAGTCCAAGATCCGGCCCCTCCGGCGCGACGTGCAGATCATCTTCCAGGATCCCTACTCCTCGCTCAACCCCCGCCACACGGTCGGCGCCATCGTCGGCGCCCCGTACCGCATCCAGGGGATCCAGACCGAGCAGGGCACCAAGAAGGCGGTCCAGGAGATCCTGGAGCTGGTCGGGCTCAACCCCGAGCACTACAACCGCTACCCGCACGAGTTCTCCGGCGGCCAGCGCCAGCGCATCGGCATCGCCCGCACGCTCGCCCTCAAGCCCAAGCTCATCATCGCCGACGAGCCGGTCTCCGCGCTGGACGTGTCGATCCAGGCCCAGGTGGTCAACCTCCTGGAGGACCTCCAGGACGAGCTCGACCTGACCTATGTGGTCATCGCGCACGACCTGTCGGTGGTCCGGCACATCAGCGACCGGGTCGCGGTCATGTATCTCGGCAAGATCGTCGAGTTGGCCGACCGCAAGGACCTGTACGAGTCGCCCATGCACCCGTACACCACCGCGCTGATGTCCGCGGTGCCCGTTCCCGACCCGGCCCGGCGCAAGGACCGCGAGCGCATCCGCCTCCAGGGCGACGTGCCCAGCCCGCTCAACCCGCCGCCCGCCTGCCGGTTCCACACCCGGTGCTGGAAGGCCCAGGAGATCTGCAAGACGGTGGAGCCGCCGCTGGCGACGCTGGCCCCGGGGCATCAGGTCGCCTGTCACTTCCCGGAGAACGCCCCCACCGAGCAGGCGCCCCCGCAGCTCGTCTCCGGCTGACCACTCGCCGCACCCCGCCCGCACGGAGTCCCCGTGCGGGCGGGGTGCGTTCGGGGGTCACCGGGGGTCAGGGCAGCGCGCCCGGCGTGATCAGGCCGGTCTCGTACGCGAGGACGACGGCCTGGACGCGGTCGCGCAGGCCCAGCTTGGTGAGCACGTTGCCGACGTGGGTCTTGACCGTCGTCTCGCTCACCACCAGCTGGGCGGCGATCTCCGCGTTGGACATGCCCTTGGCGATCAGCCGGAGCACCTCCAGCTCGCGCTCGGTCAGCCGATCCAGGCGCGCGGGGGTCGACTGCTGGTGCGCCGAGGGCAGGTGCGCGCCGAACTTGTCCAGCAGCCGCCTGGTGACGCTCGGCGCGACGATGGCGTCGCCCGCCGCCACCACCCGGATGGCCTGCACCAGTTCCTCGGGCGGCACGTCCTTCAGCAGGAACCCGCTCGCCCCGGCGCGCAGCGCCTCCACGATGTACTCGTCGAGGTCGAAGGTCGTCAGCACCAGCACCCGCGGCACGTGCGCGCCCACGGTGGCCTCCCGCACGATCCTGCGGGTCGCCTCGATGCCGTCCACACCCGGCATCCGGATGTCCATCAGCACCACGTCGGGCAGCAGCGCCCGCGACTGGTCCTGCGCGGCCTTGCCGTCCCCCGCCTCGCCGACCACCGTGAGATCGGGCTCGGCCTCCAGGATCAGGCGGAAGCCCGTGCGCAGCAGCGGCTGGTCGTCCACCAGCAGCACTCTGATCGTCATCACGTGTCCTTGAGGGGGAACCGGGCATTGACCTCGAACCCGCCCCCGTCGCGCGGGCCGATCCTCAGAAGTCCACCATAGAGGGCGACACGTTCCCGGATGCCCGCCAATCCGTGCCCGGTCACCTCCTCGTCCGCGTCGCGCGCCGCCGGGCCGAGGCCGTCGTCCTCGACCTGGACGGCCAGCTCGCCCGGCTCGTGCCGTACCGTCACCCAGGCCCGCGCCTGCGGCCCCGCGTGCCGCAGGCTGTTGGTCAGGGCCTCCTGGACCAGTCTGTACGCGGCCAGGTCGACACCGGGAGGCAGTTTTCTTCTCGTTTCCCGCGTTCCCTCCGTTCCGTCCGTCCCGTCCGTCCCGTCCGTCCCTGACGTTCCTGTCGCGCCTGGGGTGTCCCGCTCGCCGTCGATCCACAGCTGCGTCCGCAACCCCGCCTCGCGCATCTGGTCGACCAGGGCCGGGATCTCGCGCACCCCCGGCTGCGGGTTGCGCTCGGCGGGTGTCCCGTCGGTCCTGAGCACGCCCACCATGCTGCGCATCTCCGACATCGCGGTCCGGCCGAGCTTCTCGATCGCCGACAGGGCCTCTCTCGCCCCGGCGGGGTTGCTGGCCAGCACCCGTCGCGCCGCCGCGGCCTGCACGGTCATCACGCTCACGTGGTGGGCGACCACGTCGTGCAGCTCACGGGCGATGCGGGAACGCTCCTCGGCCCTGGCCGCCCGGGTGTCGGCCTCCCGGGCGCGTTCCATGCGCCGTGCCCGGTCGCGCAGCTCCGCCTGGTAGGCGCGGCGCAACCGCACGCTCCGGCCGGCGATCCACAGGGAGGCGGTGAACACGGCCATCAGCAGGTGACCGCTCCACCCGCCGAGCCCGGCGAACCCGCCGCCCGCCGCCGACGACAGGAGGTGACCGGTGAGGGCCAGCGCCGGGGCGCACAGGCTGAGCGCCAGACCGCGCCCGGCGGCGATCGTGTAGACCAGCACCAGGGTGACGAGCCAGAGCAGGGAGGGGCTACGTCCCGTGGAGGCCAGCGTGACCTCGGCCACGCAGACCAGGAAGAGCACCAGGAACGGCCGGTGACGGCGCAGCGCCACCGACAGGCAGCCCGCCACGATCAGGCCGAGGCCCATCGCGTCGGGCGTCCTGAGGCGGTCGGGGTCGCCGAGGACGTGGGCCGCGTGGGCGAAGGGAACCGAGGCGGCGGCCAGCGCTCCACCGAAGATCGCGTCGGGAATCAGCGGGTGCCCGCGGAACCACGTCCGAAGGCTGCCGATGGTGTTGCGCACACAATCAATTTAGGCGCCCTTCCTCCGGCGCCACCCTGCCAGAGGCGGATATCGCCCTCATCCCCGCGAAGGATTCCCCCCCGCGGAACACCTGACGGCCGCGCCGCGGACGGGTTCGTGGAGCACCTGACGGCCGCGCCGGGGACCGGCTCGTGGAACGCCGTGAGGCCGCGCCGGGGATCGGGCCGGAGAGAGCGCCGTGAGGCCGCGCGGGGAGTCCGGGCCGAGGAGCACGTCACAGCTCGTCGGTGGCCGCCCTCGAGGTCCTGGCGGGGCGCCGGTTGCTGCGGACGGTGTCGCCGGGCTGCCGCTCGGGAACGGGCGGGGGAGTGCCGCCGAACTCCGGGCACAGGTCCTGGTAGCTGCACCAGCCGCACAGCCTGCTGGGCCTGGAGCGCCACTCGCCCGTCTCCAGGGCCCGCTCGATGGCCTGCCACAGGGCCTGGACCTTGCGCTCGGTGGCCAGCAGGTCGGCCTCGTCGGGGACGTAGCGCAGGACCTCGCCGCCGCCGCCGAGATACATCAGCTGGAGCATGCGGGGCACCGAGCCGCGCAACCGCCACAGGACCAGCGCGTAGAACTTCATCTGGAACAGCGCCTTGGCCTCGAAGGCGGGCCCCGGGGCGCTGCCGGTCTTGTAGTCGACGACGCGGACCTCGCCGGTGGGCGCCACGTCCAGCCGGTCGATGTAGCCCCGCAGCATCAGGCCGCTGCCGAGCACCGCCTCGACGTAGAGCTCCCGCTCGGCGGGCTCCAGGCAGGTGGGGTCCTCGAGGGTGAAGTAACGCTCCAGCATGGCACGGGCCTGGGCCAGCCACTCGGCGCGGTCGTCGTCGCCGGTGAACATGCCGGCGTACGACGGATCCTCCTCCTGGAGCCTGCGCCACTGCGGCTCCAGCAGGTCCTGGGCCGCGGAGACCGTGCGCTCCTGGGCGGGCAGGTCGTACAGGCGCTCCAGCACCGAGTGGACCATGGTGCCGCGCACCGCGGCGGGCGACGGCGGCTCGGGAAGCCGGTCGATCACCCGGAAGCGGTAGAGCAGCGGGCACGTCATGAAGTCACCCGCGCGCGACGGCGAGAGGGCTCCGACGATCGTGGGCTCGGTCAGCGACATGACCGCACTGTAGGTCACGGTGACGACAGTTTGTGCCCGAGGCGGCCTCGTGGCGTCTGCCGGGGGCCCGATGGCGCGTACCATCGAGGCCTGAGGGTGGAGGGGACGAGGAATGGTGAGCCAGCGGTGAGCAGCGACAGCCCACGCCAGGACAATCCAGGGCTGCGGATGGGCCGCCCGTTCGGCATTCCGATCTACGTCTCGCCGACCTGGTTCATCGTGGCGGCCTTCATCACCTACTCGTTCCAGAGCGTGGTGGCCTACCGGCTGCCCGACCTGAGCACCCCGCTCACGTACGTCGTCGCGTTCGTCTTCGCGGTGCTGCTGTACGTCTCGGTGCTTTTGCACGAGCTGGCGCACTGCGTGGTGGCCAGGATGTACGGCCTGCCGGTACGGCGCATCACGCTCTACCTGCTCGGCGGCGTCTCGGAGATCGAACGCGAGCCGGAGACCCCCGGCAGGGAGTTCATGGTCGCCTTCGCCGGGCCGCTGCTCTCGCTCGGGCTGGCCGCGCTCGGCTTCGCCGCCTCCTACGTCATCGACCCCGGCACGATCGTCGGTGTCCTGGTCTTCCAGCTCTGGCTCGCCAACCTGATGGTCGGGGTCTTCAACCTGCTGCCGGGACTGCCGCTCGACGGCGGGCGCATGCTGCGGGCGGGCGTCTGGAAGATCACTCGCAAGCCGGTCTCCGGCACGATCGCGGCGGCCTGGGCGGGCCGGGTGCTGGCCGTCGCCCTGGTCGTGCTGCCCGTCGGGCTGACGCTGGTGGCCGGGCAGGAGCCGGAGACGACCATGCTCATCTGGTCGATGCTGCTGGCCGCCTTCATCTGGTTCGGCGCCACCCAGGCGCTGCGCGGCGCCCGCGTGCGGGCCCGCATCCCCGAGGTCAACGCCCGCGCCCTGGCCAGGCGGGCCATCGCGGTGACCGGCGACGTGCCGCTGGCCGAGGCCCTGCGCCGGGCCGCGGAGGCGCGGGCGGGGGCGATGGTGGTGGTCGACCACGAGGGCCATCCCACGGGCATCGTCAACGAGGTCGCGGTGGAGGCCACCCCGGAGAGCCGCCGCCCCTGGGTGACGGCGGGTTCGCTGGCGCGCAGCCTGGAGCCGTCGCTGGTGCTCGCCGCCGACCTGGAGGGGGAGCCGCTGATCGACGCGATGCGCGAGTCCCCGGCGGGGGAGTATCTCCTGGTGGAGCGCGGCGGCGAGATCTTCGGCGTGCTCGCGACCTCGGACGTGAACCGCGTATTCAGCGGGGTTTAAGCGAACCACATGTGGTTCACAGGCGTCTCACTGGATACTCGCCGATGACGGGGACGGCAGGAGAGGATCACGTGTTCGTCCCCTCGTTTTCGGCACATACCAGGATCAGGGTTTTGGTCGGCGAACGGGCCGGCCAAGTAGCTTAAGGGACGTCAATTGGCACCCCCCCGAACACCGGCTCCGGCCGGCGATCTGACGCCGGATCTCCTCGGCGCCCCCGAATGGACCGACCAGATGGTCGCGGCCGCGGGCATCCCCATGTACGACATCCCGTTCCTCACGGTCGGCGGCGGCATGGGGTCCTTCGTGACGCTCGACTACCTGAGGATCTACGGCGTTCCC
This sequence comes from Streptosporangium sp. LJ11, assembly GCF_051918945.1. Classification (NCBI taxonomy): domain Bacteria; kingdom Bacillati; phylum Actinomycetota; class Actinomycetes; order Streptosporangiales; family Streptosporangiaceae; genus Streptosporangium; species Streptosporangium sp. LJ11. The sequence goes on along the minus strand of NZ_JBPXMB010000013.1, from coordinate 48,762 downwards.
ACCTCGCAGATGCGGGTGGTGTCCAACATCGACCATCCGTGGCAGACCTACGAGTTCCTCACCAGGTGCTCGCAGATCCCCCGGGGGGAGCGGATCCGCTCCGACTCCTCCTCCCGCCCGGACAACCTGTGGGGATTCCCCTCCTACGCCCTGGAAGAGGCGTGGAAGGAGAAGAGGCCGTCGTACCTGTGGCAGATCCTCACCGAGCCGCTCCTGAACGACTACTGGACCCCGCGCGCCGGCACCGTCTTCGAGAACCTCGAACGCGAGGCCAGGCGCATCGGCTACTGGGACATGCTGGTCAAGGGCCAGGTGCGGATGATCCGCCGCAGGGCGGGCGGCGGCTACTTCACCGTGGTCACCCCGCCCGACGGCGCGGCGCCGACCAAGCGCATCATCTTCCGCTCGCGCTTCGTGCACGTCGCGATCGGCTACCCGGGCCTGAAGTTCCTGCCCGACCTGCAGGAGTTCCGCACCAAGCACGGTGACTACCAGCACGTCGTCAACGCCTACGAGCCGCACGAGCAGGTGTACGAGTTCCTGAAGACCCGGCCGGGCACCGTGGTCATCCGCGGCGGCGGCATCGTCGCCTCCCGGGTGCTCCAGCGGCTGTTCGACGACCGGGAGAAGTACAACCTGCAGACCCAGATCATCCACATCTTCCGCACGTTCGTCAGCGGCTCGCACGGCCCGCACGTCTGGTCGCGCCGCAAGGGCGGGGACGGCTGGGCCTACCAGGGCTTCAACTATCCAAAGTCGGTGTGGGGCGGCCAGCTCAAGGCGCAGATGCGCAAGCTGGAGGGCCCCGAGCGGGCGAAGAAGTACAAGGAGATGGGCGGCACCAACACCCCCTTCAGGCGGCGCTGGCAGGAGCAGATGCGGGCGGGCCGCAGCGGCGGCTACTACCACGCCGTGCAGGGCACCGTCGACCGTGTGGAGCAGAGCCGCGACGGGCGGCTCGTCAGCTACGTGCGCAGCGGCGACGGCATCGTCAGGGAGCCGGTGTCCGACTACATCATCGACTGCACGGGCCTCGAGGCCGACATCGCCGAGCACCGGATCTTCGCGGACCTGCTCCAGTACGGCGGGGCGGGCCGCAACCCGGTGGGCAGGCTGGACGTGGAGCGCCACTTCGAGGTGAAGGGGACGGCCAGCGGCGACGGCGCCCTCTACGCCTCGGGGTCGGCCACGCTCGGCGGCTACTTCCCCGGCGTCGACACCTTCCTCGGCCTGCAGATCGCGGCCCAGGAGATAGCCGACGACCTGGCGAGGCGGGGATTCGTCAAGAAGATGGGACCGCTGCGGTCGACCTCGCAGTGGTTCAAATGGGCCCGCAACTCGTCGGTATAAGGAGCGATTCCCGTGGTTCCGACCCTGCTGGGCCGTATTCAGACGCGCCTGTTCATGCTCGCCACCGTCGGTGTGGTCATCACCCTGCTGATCGTTCCGCTGCTTCCCGGTTCCGGGCCGCTCTCCGGCCGCTACGTCAACGGCCTCCTCGTCATCGCGGCGGTGGCCGTGCTGGGGGTCGTCTGGGAGCTGATATACCACTTCCTGATGCAGTTCAGATGGGAGAAGGACTGGCCGACCCTCTTCGGCCTGCTGACACTCGTGCCCGAAGGTCTTGTGCTGTACTTTTTGCTACGGTCCGGTGCAGTTGATTTCATCGATCCGGTCCCGCCTGCCGCCTTCTGGACGCACTTCACCGTCGTCTGGGTATGCATCTGGTTGGTGACGAACGGCCCCATGAGGGTGCCGTTCATCCGGTGGCGTTTCCGGGGAGGGAGAGTTCTGTGACCGACCAGGGCTTCGGGGTGGTGCGTCCGCTTCCGGGCAACGGGCTGGTGGCCCACGAGGGCGGCCTGCTGCTGGTGTGCGACGCGGCCGAGGCCGTCGTCGAGGATCTGCTGGGGGCGCTGCGGGAGACCGCGGCCTCCGGCGGCGACGGCCGGGCACTGGCCCGCCGGGTCGCCCAGATCCTCGCCGTCATGATGGGTGAGCCGGTGGCGTGCGCCGTCGCCGGTCCCGTCAGCGGGGGAGTGGCCGTCCTGGTCAGCGGCCCGGCGTTCGCGTCGGTGACCGGCGCGAACGGTGAGATCCAGCTCGCCGGCCGTGACGCGCTCACCTGGTCCGACCGGTTGGTCCCCGGCCCGGTGACCCGGGTGGAGCTGCGCCTGCCCGACGCCGGGGACGCGCACCCGCTGTCCCGGCTGGACGCCGGGGTGATCGTCGCGGGCGGGGTCCGGTGTGACCCGACCGAGGCGGGTGCCGCCCCGCGGGCCGTGCCCCGGGCCGTGCCGCGGACGGAGTCCGCCGCGCCCCAGGGGCAGCACGCCCAGCAGAACGTCCAGCACGCCGCGCCCCGGATGGAGCCCGCGGCCCCCGCGCCCACCCCGATGCCCGCGCCGCCCGAGCGGTCGGCGCCCCCCGAGTGGTCGGCGCCCCCGGAGGCCGCCCCGCCCGCGCCCTACCCGATGGGCCCGGCCGAGCCCTACCCCCCGGTCGCCCCGCCCGTGGAGCCGCGGCGCGAGCCGCAGCCGCAGGGGTGGCACTCCGAGCCGATGCCCGCACAGGGCCCGCTCTCCTCTCCCGGCCAGCCGGGTGGCCATTCCGGCGGTCCCTCCACCGGGCCCGCCCCCGCGGTCGTCCACCACGAGGACATCGACACCGCCATGGCGAGCGGGATGGGCGGGGACCCCATCGACGTGCGCGATCAGCCGTTCGAGTACGAGCTGCTGACGCCCGGGGGGCCGCAGCAGGGGAACGAGCCCTCCGGTCCCGCGGCCGAGCCCGAGTCGCGGCCGCTGGTCTACGGGGTCGACTGCAAGAACGACCACTTCAACGACCCTCGCGTGCCCTACTGCGCGGTCTGCGGCATCGCGCTGGTCCAGCGCACCCTCGTCCCCTACAAGGGGCCGCGCCCGCCGCTGGGGGTGCTGCTCCTGGACGACGGCCTGACGCTGCGGCTCGACACCGACTACCTGGTGGGCCGCGACCCCGAGCGGGCTCCCGAGGTGGCCGACGGCTCGGTGCGCCCGGCCAAGGTCACCAGTCCCGACGGCTCGGTCTCCCGCCGTCACCTGCGGGTGGCGCTGGACGGCTGGGACGTCAACCTGGTCGACCTGGGGTCGGTCAACGGCACCCAGATCCAGCCGCCCGGCGACCCCAACTTCTACGACATCCCGCCGAACGAGCCGGTCGCGATCCTGCCCGGCACCACCGTGCGGATCGGCGTCTCGCGCACCATGCGCTACGAGTCGCACCGCAACCGCTGAGGACGCCTGCCGCTGGGAACGCCTACGGCTGGGAACGTCTCGCGCCTTCCGGGCGGGACGGGCGGGCGGTCAGGGCCGCACGACCGGTGCGACCGGTACGACCGACGCGCGCAGGGCGGAGACGGCCTCGGCCCAGTCGACCGGGTCGGCGTCCTGCTCGGCGCGGACCAGCAGGTGGGCGCCTCCCGGGGCGTTCGCGGTGTCGGCGGCCACGACCAGCGCGCCTTCCGGCACCGGGCCCGAGGTGGCCTCCACCCCGAGCCTGACCAGCCGCTGGGCCAGTGCCGAGGCCCGGTTGCCCCCGACGAGGACCAGGGGACATCCCCGCAGCGCCGCGAGGGTGAGCGCCACGTGGGCGGCCGCGTCGCCTCCCGGGCCGTGGTGCACCGCCACCGGCCCCGGCACGGAGCCGGGCCCGGCCTGCCCGAGCGGGGACGGGGACGACGGGGACGACGGGAACGGCTCGGACGGTGAGCCGGTACCGGCCACGGTCACCACGCGGCAGGTGGCGCCGTCGCGCACACCGGCGTGGCCGGGGGCACCGGCGGGCAGCACCAGCAGGTCGGGACGGGCGCCGGAGGCCAGCCCCGGCAGCTCGCCCGCCACGTCCGCGCTGAACCGGCTCACCACCCTGCTGTCCGAGCCGCGCTCGCGGGCCGTGGCGGCCAGCGTCTCCAGCTCCTGAAGGGTCTCGGCCAGCTCGGCCAGTTCCGAGGAGAGGCCGCTGCCGACCTCCAGACGGCCCGCGGGGTAGGGGCGCAGGTGGCCAAGGACCACCTCGGACGGGGTTTTCGCCAGAGCCAGGCTGGTGGCCAGGCCGACCAGCGGTGCCTGCTCGGCGGGAGGTTCCGGCACGATCACCAGCACCCGGTGGGCGGCGGTCACCCCGAGGGCGGCGCGCTCGGCGTCGGCGACGTCGCGGGCCACCCGCCGGTCGGGGTAGAGCCGGCGCACCAGCGGGCCGGTCATCGCGGTCGTGACCAGGGCCATGACCACCATCAGCGAGTACAGCTCGTCGTCGAGCACGCCCTTCTGCAGGCCGACGGTGAGGATGACGATCTCGGTGAGCCCCCGCGTGTTGAGCAGGGCGGCCAGCGTCCAGGACTGCCGGGCGGGCAGCCGCTGCGTCCGGGCGGCGGCGTAGGAGCCGAGCACCTTGCCGCCGATCGCGACGGCGAGGATCGCGGCGAGGGTGCCGAGGCTGGACAGGTCGAGCTCGCGCAGGTTGACGTTGAGGCCCGCCACCACGAAGAACATCGGCAACAGCAGCAGCACGGCGAGCTGCTCCAGCCGCTCCAGGATCTCGTGGTTGAGCCGCTCGGCCCCCTCGCGGGGCATCACCGTGCCGAACACGAACGCCCCGAAGATGAAGTGGACGTGCATCCACTCGGTGGCCCAGGCCGACCCGATCAGGCCGATGAGCACCAGCGAGAGCAGTCCGGGCGTGAGCCGCCCCGCCCTCTCGTACGCGGGCACCAGGCGGGCCAGCAGCGGCTTGACCACCAGGAACATCACCAGCGCGTACGGCAGGGCGAGCAGGACCTTCCACTGTCCCTCGGCCTCTCCCGCCCCTGCGATGCCCACCACCACCGCCAGGACGGTCCAGGCGAGCACGTCGATGACGGCGGCCGAGGCCAGGGCGAGGCCGCCGAGGGTGATGCGCTGCATTCCCCGGTCGGTGAGGATCCTGGCCAGCACCGGGAACGCGGTGGCGGCCATCGCCGCGCCCATGAACAGCACGAACGGCAGGGTCCTGTCGCCGCCCACGTGCTCACCCGCGATGGCCAGCGCGAGCACGCACCCCAGGACGAACGGCACCACCGTCGAGCCGAGCGCCACGGTCACCGCGATCCGGCCCTTGCCCCTGACCAGCTTCTGGTCCAGCTCCAGGCCGACGACGAACATGAACAGCACGAGGCCGACGTTGGCCAGAGCCTGCAGCGGGGGCCGCATCTCGGGGCCGAACAGCTCGTCGCCGATCAGGGGCCCCAGCAGGGTGGGGCCGAGCAGGATGCCCGCCACGATCTCGCCGATGACCGGCGGCTGGCCGAGTCGCCTGGCCAGCGCTCCGAACAGCCGGGCCGCCGCGAGGACGATGACGAGGTCGAGCAGGAGCAGGTCCATATGGAGCACGTGACGGCACGCTTTCCGTAAGCAAAGAAAAGCCCCGAGAATGTCGAGGGCGACGTTACCGTGTGGGGAATGTCGCCGCGAACATCGCGCGGGCATGGAGGGAGACCGTTGGTGGAAGGCATCGCCGACTACGAGTTCGTCCGGTCACTGGGGGCGGGCAACCACGGCGAGTTCTACGTGGCGAAGCGGCCGGAACGGTTGCCCGTCGAGGCGGACCTGGTCGCGGTGAAGGTGGTGGGCGGCACCGGGAACGACGCGTTCCGGCGCGCCACGAGGGAGTTGAAGGCGTTCGCCGCGGTGCGCTCGCCCTATCTGGTGCGGCTCTACGACGCCGGGCAGCAGGGCGGGGTGTTCTACTACTCGATGGAGTACCTGCCGGGCGGCTCGCTGGCCCGTCCCGCGGAGCGCCCCTCGCGCGAGCGGGTGTTGCGCTCGATCGCCTGCGTCTCCCACGCGGCGCAGGCGCTGCACGAGGAGGGGATCGTCCACCGCGACATCCGTCCCGGCAACGTGCTGCTCACCGACGACGGCGGCAAGCTCTCGGACCTGGGCCTGTCGCAGGTGCTGACGCCGGGCGCGACGGTGACCGGGATGGGCGACATCGGGTCGGCGGAGTTCACCGATCCCCTGCTGCTGCAGGGGGAGACCCCCAGCCCCGCGGGAGACGTGTGGTCGCTGGGCGCGACGCTGCACTGGGCGGTGAGCGGCAACGGGCTCTACGGGGAGCTGCCCACCCACGACCCGCTGCTGACCCTGCGCAGGCTGAACAGCACGCCGCCGTCGATCGACCCGGGCCTGGAGCCCGAGCTGTCGGACCTGGTGCAGGCCTGCCTCGGTGACGCGGCCAAGCGGCCCACCGCCAGGGGGGTGGCCGACCGGCTCCACGCGCTGCTGTCCTGAGGGCCCTGCCCAGGCCCTACCCGCCGGTGGGGCGCAGGCGGTCCAGCTCGGCGTCGAGCATCCGTTCCAGGCGCGCGGCGCCGAGCCTGTCCGGATAGAGCAGGTGGTGCGCGCTCAGCCCGTCGACGAGGGCGAGCAGCCGCTCGGTGACGTCGTCGAGGTCGTCGGAGGTGGCGATCTCCCCGCCGCCGGCCGCCGCGCCGAGCAGGCTGCGTACCAGATAGCGCAGCTCCTCTGCCTCGGCGCGCTGCGCCTCCAGCATCGCCGGGCTGGTCATGCTGCGGCTCCAGAAGCCGATCTCCAGCCCGCTCTCCCCGGCGCGCTCGTCGTCCAGCGGAAGGTTGTCGAGGAGGAGCTCGCGCAGCGCGGCCAGCCCGGTGAGACCGGCCAGCTTGCCGCGCAGGCGTTCCACGATGCGCCGGTGCGAGGACCGCAGCGCCGACAGCATGATGTCGTCCTTGTCGGCGAAGTAGTGGGTCAGCACACCGTTGGAGTAGCCGGCCTCCCTGGCGATGGCCCTGGTCGTGGCGGCCTCGATCCCCTCGCGCAGGATGATGCGCCGTGCGGCCTCGACGACCTCCTCGCGGCGCTCGCGGTGATTGACGATCTTCGGCACCTTGCCCCTTTCGAATGGATTCGTTGACATTTTAGTCGGGCGCCCGTCTATTATCCGCTGAAGACACGAGGAGGACTCACTATGACCGTCGTCTCCCTCGGCGTGCACATCGTGGACGTGCTCGCCAGACCGGTGGAGTCGATCCCCGCCGGGCAGGACACCCACCTGCTGGAGCAGATCCGCGTCACCGCCGCGGGCGCCGCCGCCGCGACCGCCGTCGACCTGGCCGCGCTCGGCGTCCCGGTGGCCTCGGTGGGGGCGATCGGCGACGACGAGCTCGGAGACCTGCTCGTCATGATGATGAAGCGGCGCGGGGTGGACGTGACCGGGATCGTCCGCAGGCCGGGGGAGCAGACCGCGGCCTCGATCCTGCCGATCCGTCCCGACGGCGGCCGACCGTCCTTCCACGTCCCCGGCGCCAACCTGGGCCTGTCCACCGCCGACGTCGGCCGCGAGGCCGTCCTCGGCGCGCGGGTCGTGCACCTGGGCGGCATGGACGTCACCTGGGGCCTGTACGACCCCGCGTTCTACGCGCTGCTGGACGAGGCCCGGGCGGCGGGCACGATCGTGACCATGGACCTGCTGTCCAACATGCCCGATCTCATGCAGGGGGTGCGCAGCTTCCTGCCGCACGTCGACTACCTCCTGCCCAACGAGGAGCAGGCGCTGCTGATGAGCGGCGCGGGCGAGGGGGCCGACGTGGAGGAGGCCGCGCTGTCCCTGCTGTCCCTGCTGCCGGAGGGCCCCTCGGCCGTCCTGGTCACGCTCGGCGCGGACGGGAGCCTGATCGCCGACGCGCAGGGCCTCACCCGCGTGCCCGCCCTCGACGTGCCGGTGGTCGACACCACCGGGTGCGGCGACGCCTACTGCGCGGGGTTCATCGCCGGTCTGGTCGACGGCCGCGACGTGGCCGGCGCCGCCCGGCTCGGTACCGCGCTGGCCGCCCGCGTCGCCGGGGGCCTCGGCTCGGACGCGGGCCTGGACGGGGCGCGGGAGCTCCGAGACGAGAAGTGACCCCGCCCGCGACCTCCGGGCCGGAAAAGGGCGGCGGGGGCGGTGTCGAACCGCCCGAACGCATCCAGACGTGAACCCAGACGTGAAAGGACGACGCATGTCCATCGACGCCAAACTCAGGGAGCGGGCCGCCAAGGTCGTCCCCGGCGGCATGTACGGCCATCTCAACGCGGCCCTGCACGGTCCCGCCTACCCGCAGTTCTTCGTCGGGGGCGAGGGGTGCCGCCAGCGTGACGCCGACGGGCGCGAGTACGTCGATCTCATGTGTTCCTGGGGGCCCGTGGTGCTCGGCCACCGCCATCCCGCCGTCGAGAGCGCCGTCGCGGCCCAGCTCGCCGCGGGCGACTGTCTCAACGGCCCCGGTCCCGTCTACGTGGAGCTCGCCGAGCTGCTGGTGGAGACCGTCCCGCAGGCCGACTGGGTGATGTTCTCCAAGAACGGCACCGACGCCACCACCCAGGCGCTGATGGTCGCCCGCGCCGCCACCGGCAGGACCAAGGTCCTCATGGCGCACGGCGCCTACCACGGGGCCGACCCGTGGTGCACGCCCAGCACGGCGGGGACCACCCCCAACGAGCGCGCGGACCTGGTCGAGTTCACCTACAACGACCTCGCCGGCGTCGAAGCCGCCGCGGCTCAGGTGGAGGGCGACGTCGCCGCGATCATCGTGACGCCGTTCAAGCACGACTCGTTCGAGGACCAGGAGCTCGTCGCCGCGGAGTTCGCCCGGGGGGTGCGGGCCCTGGCCGACCGGATCGGCGCCGCGCTGGTGATCGACGACGTGCGCGGGGGCTGGCGGATCGACCTGGGCGGCTCCTGGGAGCCGCTGGGCGTGCGCCCCGACCTGTACGCCTTCAGCAAGGCGATGGCCAACGGCCACCCGATCGCCGCCGTCACCGGGGTGGACTCCCTGCGCGGGCCGGCCCAGACGCTCTACTCCACCGGCTCCTTCTGGTTCAACGCCGCCCCGATGGCCGCGGCCAAGGCCACGATCGAGACGCTGCGCGCCGTCGACGGCATCGCGCTGATGGAGCGCGCGGGCACCCGCCTGCGGGAGGGGCTCGCCGCCCAGGCCGCCTCCCACGGTTTCACGGTCAACCAGACGGGGCCGGTCCAGATCCCGTGGCTCTCCTTCGAGGGCGACGCGACGCTGGACAAGGGCATGTTCTGGGCCGCGGCCTGCCTGGAGGAGGGGGTCTACCTCCACCCCTGGCACAACTGGTTCCTGTCGGCCGCCCACACCGACGCCGACATCGACCGGGCACTGCAGGGCACCGACGCCGCCTACGCCAAGCTCAGGGCCCGCTTCGGCGCCGACTGAGTCCCGGCCCGGCGTCGTGGGACGCCGGGCCGGGACGGCGGTGTACGGCTAGCGCCGGGCGTCGCTCCGCAGGCGGCACCACTGCAGGTCGTCCAGGCGCGTGCCGTCGGGGCCGGGCAGCAGCCCGCGCAGCAGGGCCTCCCGGGTGAAGCCCGCCCGCTCCAGCACGCGCTGCGAGGCGATGTTGCCGGGCGAGGTGCCCGCGATGATCCGGGCCAGGGGAGTGTGCTCGAAGACCCAGCCGGCCAGCAGGTCCACCGCCCTGGCGGCGAAGCCCCTGCCGCGGAACTCCGGCAGCATGCTGTAGCCCACCATGGCCTGCCCCAGTGGAGGGGTCACCCCGCTGAGCTGGATCTCCCCGGCGAACGCGCCGGTCGCGGCGTCCAGGATCGCGATCTCGGCCCCCGTACCGGCCAGCCAGTTCGCGCCCGCGGTGCGGCACCGCTCCTCGGCCTCCTCGAAGGTGGAGGGCTCGGGCGGGACGCAGTACCTCGTGACGTCGGGCAGGTTCCGCAGCGCCAGGTAGTCGGCGGTGTCGGCGAGGGTGAGCCGCCTGAGCCGGACGACCCCGTCGGTCAGCGAGCCACCGGGAAACTCCGGCAGGAGGGGCGTCACGCGCTCGCCGGAGTCGCCGGGCAGGCGCGCGAAGGCCACCAGGTCGTGGCGGGTGCCGTCCCGCTGCTCCTCGGCCCCGCGCCGTACGCCCTCGCGCCGGAAACCGGCGGCCAGGGCGACCCGCTGGCTGGCCAGGTTCTCCACGTTGGCGAGCAGTTCGACGCGCTTCGCGCCGTGCTCGAGCCCCCAGCGGGTCAGCGCGGCGGTGGCGTCCGTGGCCACCCCGCGGCCCCGCGCCCACGGCGCGACCAGGTAGCCGATCTCGGTGGTACCACGGGGACGGGCCATGAGGCCGATGTTGCCCAGCCACTCGTCCGTCCCCGCGTCCGCGATCGCGAACGGGGCCCCTCCGGCCTGCCACTCCTGCCGGGTCTGTTCCAGGTACCGGAGCGCGTCGTCCCGGGTGTACGGCACGGGGATGGGAGGGATGAACCGGATGATCTCCGGGTCGGCGCAGGCGCGGACGATCGCCTCGGCGTCGGAGGGGGCGAGCGGCCTCAGGACGACGGGGCCGGCCGGAATCACGTCATGGGAGAACACACCACAACAGCTACCAGGTGCCGTCCTGGGAGGGCGAATCGTTTTGCAGCATTTTGTGGCGATTTGTGAATCACCTCCGCTCGGCCCCCGCTCCCGGCCCCCTCCGCCGTCCCGTCCCCGTCCGGCGGGATTCCGCTCCCGCTTCCCCCGTTTTCCCCGCGCGACCGGGTCAGGAGCGTCCCCGGCCGTCCGAGGGCACCGCCGCGCGCCGATAACCTTGCGGTCATGGGTTTTCGCAGGCATGGGCCGTTTCAGGCCGGGGATCAGGTGCAGCTCACCGACCCCAAGAACAAGCGCCACACGGTGACGCTGAAGGAAGACGGCGTGTTCCACACGCACAAGGGCGGAATCCCGCACAGTGAGCTGATCGGCCAGCCCGAGGGCTCGGTGGTGCGCTCGTCCGGCGGCACCCAGTATCTGGCGTTCAGGCACCTCCTCCAGGACTACACGCTGTCCATGCCGCGCGGCGCGGCGGTGATCTATCCCAAGGACTCGGCCCAGATCGTGGCCATGGCCGACATCTTCCCCGGCGCCCGGGTGGTGGAGGCGGGCGTCGGCTCCGGCGCGCTCACCTGCTTCCTGCTGCGCGCCATCGGCTCCGAGGGCACCCTCACCTCGTACGAGCGGCGCCAGGACTTCGCCGAGATCGCCACCAAGAACGTGGAGAAGTTCTACGGCGGCCCGATGAAGCAGTGGCGCCTGGTGGTCGGCGACTTCGTCGACGATCTCGACGAGAGCGACGTCGACCGGATCATCCTGGACATGCTCGCCCCCTGGGAATGTGTGGACGCCGCGGCCCGCGCTCTCACCCCCGGCGGTGTGATCTGCTGTTATGTGGCGACCACAACCCAGCTCTCGCGTACGGTCGAAACTCTGCGGGAGCACGGGAGTTTCACCGAGCCCCATGCGTGGGAGACCCTGGTTCGTGACTGGCATGTCGAGGGACTCGCCGTACGGCCCGACCACAGGATGGTCGGCCACACCGGGTTCCTGGTCACGGCCCGTCGCATGGCTGACGGGGTGACGCCACCACCTCGACGTAGACGTCCGGCGAAGGGGGCCAATGGCGAGGAGTCCGCGACTTCCACGTCTTCCGCCACATGATGACGATTCGGCCACGACGGTCCGTGAGAGCGTGACACGGAAGCAGACCTTCGTGTTCTTATACTTCTAGGACTAAAAGCGCCAAAAAGGATTAATCATCACGCACTTAATGTAGTCATATGAACACTGCTCAGCCAGGTAAGGGACAGCCCTTAGATGGGTAGGGTTTTGAGTAGTCGGTCTCGACTGGGAAGGAGGTGACGCCGTGGCAGCTCGCGACGACGCTGAGGCTCGTGCCGCGCAGCGCGAACGGGAGGTCGCCGACCTCACAACACAGGTCTCCTTCCTGCAGGAGGAGATCACCGCGTTGCGTCGGAAGCTGACGGAGTCTCCCCGGCAGGCCAGGATTCTCGAAGAGCGTCTCCATGACGTGCAGGCGAACCTCGCGGCCGTAACCGGCCAGAACGAGCGTCTGGTGGCCACCCTCAAGGAGGCCAGGGACCAGATCGTCGCCTTGAAGGAGGAGGTAGACCGGCTGGCGCAACCGCCGTCCGGGTTCGGTGTGTTCCTCGAAACCAGGGAAGACGGCACGGTGGAGGTCTTCACCGGCGGCCGCAAACTCAGGGTGAACGTGAGTCCCGCGGTGGACGTCGAGTCGTTGAAGCGTGGCCAGGAGGTCATGCTCAACGAGGCGCTCAACGTGGTCGAGGCCCTCGGCTTCGAGGACCTGGGCGAGATCGTGATGCTCAAGGAGCTCCTCGAGGACGGTCAGCGCGCGCTGGTGATCTCGCACGCGGACGAGGAGCGGGTGGTGAAACTCGCCGAGTCGCTGATGGACCAGCCGATCCGGGCGGGCGACTCCCTGCTGCTCGAACCCCGCTCGGGCTACGTCTACGAGCGCATCCCCAAGTCCGAGGTCGAGGAGCTCGTCCTGGAGGAGGTGCCCGACATCTCCTACGAGGAGATCGGCGGGCTCATGCGGCAGATCGAGCAGATCCGGGACGCCATCGAGCTCCCGTACCTGCACGCCGACCTCTTCCGCGAGCACAAGCTCCGCCCGCCCAAGGGCGTCCTGCTCTACGGGCCGCCCGGCTGCGGCAAGACGCTCATCGCCAAGGCCGTCGCCAACTCCCTGGCCAAGCAGGTCGCGGAGAAGACCGGCCAGTCCGGCAAGAGCTTCTTCCTCAACATCAAGGGTCCCGAGCTTCTCAACAAGTACGTCGGCGAGACCGAGCGGCACATCCGCCTGGTCTTCCAGCGGGCTCGTGAGAAGGCCTCCGAGGGCACCCCGGTGATCGTGTTCTTCGACGAGATGGACTCGATCTTCCGGACCCGAGGCTCGGGCGTCTCCTCCGACGTCGAGAACACCATCGTTCCCCAGCTCCTGTCGGAGATCGACGGCGTCGAGGGCCTGGAGAACGTCATCGTGATCGGCGCCTCCAACCGCGAGGACATGATCGACCCGGCGATCCTGCGGCCCGGCCGCCTGGACGTCAAGATCAAGATCGAGCGGCCGGACGCCGAGGCGGCCAAGGACATCTTCTCCAAGTACCTCATCCCCGAGCTCCCGCTGCACGACGAGGACCTCTCCGAGCACGGCGCCAACCGCCAGGAGACCATCTCCGGCATGATCCAGCGGGTCGTCGAGCGGATGTACACCGAGAGCGAGGAGAACCGCTTCCTCGAGGTGACCTACGCCAACGGCGACAAGGAGGTCCTGTACTTCAAGGACTTCAACTCCGGCGCGATGATCCAGAACATCGTCGACCGCGGCAAGAAGATGGCGATCAAGCAGTTCCTGGAGACCGGGCAGAAGGGCCTGCGGATCCAGCACCTTCTGGCGGCCTGCGTGGACGAGTTCTCCGAGAACGAGGACCTGCCCAACACCACCAACCCCGACGACTGGGCCCGCATCTCCGGCAAGAAGGGCGAGCGGATCGTCTACATCCGCACCCTCGTGACGGGCAAGCAGGGCACCGAGGCCGGGCGCTCCATCGACACGGTGGCCAACACCGGTCAGTACCTGTAACCACGTGTGACCGGCGGCGCGGCCCCCTCCCGGGGGCCGCGCCGCCGGCGTCTTCCCGAAAACCCTCGTCGATGGCGCGGGCGTTCGGCAGTTGATAAACTTTGTCCGGTTTTATCCATTTTCGTCCTTGCGAGTCCGTATCTCCTTTCACACCCGTCCCTGAAGGGAACGGAAATAGACGGCCGTCACGGGGAACCCGAATGATCGAGACGCCGTCCAAGTGGCGTGCGTGAACATTCCGGCCCGGCCGCCCGGTGAACGGCGCGGGCCCCCGCGAGGCGCCTCGGGGAGGCGGCCGCCTCGCCGAGCTCGACCTCCTGCGCTTCCTCGCCGCCATGGCGGTGCTCGCCTTCCACTACTTCATCGCCTTCGCCTCGGTGTGGGGCGACCGCCCGGCCGAGCTGTTCCCGGCGATCTCCACCATCTCCGGGCTCGGCATCCTCGGCGTCGAGCTGTTCTTCATGATCAGCGGCTTCGTGATCCTGATGAGCATCTGGGGGCGGGGCCTGGGGGCGTTCGCCCTCTCCCGGCTGGTGCGGCTCTTTCCCGCCTACTGGGTCAGCGTGGCCGTCACCGCCGCGGTCTACGGGCTGACCGCCGCCACGGCCCTGGACCCCAAGCTCAGCCTCGGCGAGTACGGGATCAACCTCACGATGCTCCAGCGGGCCCTCGGCGTCTACGACGCCAACGGCGTCTACTGGTCGTTGTGGGTGGAGCTCCGCTTCTACGTGCTGATCTCGATCCTGGTGATCGCCGGGGTGACGCTCAACCGCTGCCTGGCCTTCATGGGCGTCTGGCTGCTGGCGGCCGGGTTCTTCGCCGGGAGCGAGGAGGCCTGGGTGGACCTGGTGGTCATGCCCAAGTACGCGGCGTACTTCGTCGGCGGCATGGCGTTCTTCCTGATGACGAAGTTCGGCCCCAGGCTCGTCCTGTGGTGCCTCGCCGGGATCAGCGGCGGCCTGGCGGTGAACGCGGCGATCGACCGGGTGGCCGGGCGGATCGAGAACGTCGGCTACGCCGCGATGCCCGTGCCCGAGTGGGCCGTGGTCGCCACCGTGATCGGCTTCTACGTGCTCATGGCGATGGTGGCGCTCGGCTGGCTGGGGTGGCTGCGCTGGCGCGGCCTGGTCGTCCTGGGCGCGCTCACCTACCCGCTCTACCTGTTCCACACCCCGGCCGCGGTCCTGATCGTCCCCGCCCTGCGGGACGTGCTGCCGCCCCCGCTGACCGCGCTGGTCACCGTGCTGGCCGCGATGGCGTTCTCCTACCTGGTGTACCGGTTGGCCGAGCGCCCGCTTCAGGAGTTCGTCAAGTCCAGGAGGCGGAGAAGGGCCGCATCCCCGTCCCCGTCACAGCTCCCCGCGCTCTCCTCGATCCCCCTCGCAACGGGCGAAAAGGCTTCGGTGCCATAACTGTCCGACCACCGGGCATAGTGAAGGGTCTAGGGTCGGGAATAGATACCACGGAGAGAATCAGTCCCTGACGAACAGAGGGTGCGCATGACGGTACGGCGGGTGATGGGCATCGAGACCGAGTACGGCATCTCCGTGCCCGGACAGCCGGGGGCCAACGCGATGGTGACCTCCTCTCAGGTCGTGAACGCCTATCTGGCGGCCTCGGCCGCGAGGGCTCGGCGCGCGCGATGGGACTTCGAGGAGGAGAACCCGCTGCGGGACGCACGGGGGTTCGACCTCGCGCGGGAGGTGGCCGACCAGAGCCAGCTGACCGACGAGGACCTCGGCCTGGCGAACGTGATCCTCACCAACGGGGCCCGGCTGTACGTCGACCACGCCCACCCCGAATACTCCACGCCCGAGTGCACCAATCCCAGGGCGGCGGTGATCTGGGACAAGGCGGGCGAGCGGGTGATGCACGACGCGGCGGTCCGCGCCTCGGCGATGCCGGCCAACGCCCCGATCCAGCTCTACAAGAACAACACCGACAACAAGGGCGCCTCCTACGGCTGCCATGAGAACTACCTCATGCGCCGGGCCACCTCGTTCGCCGACATCGTCAGGCACCTGACGCCGTTCTTCGTCTCCCGGCAGGTCGTCACCGGCGCGGGCAAGGTCGGCATCGGCCAGGACTCCCGGGGCGAGGGCTTCCAGATCAGCCAGCGGGCCGACTTCTTCGAGGTCGAGGTGGGCCTGGAGACGACGCTCAAGCGGCCGATCATCAACACCCGGGACGAGCCCCACGCCGACCCGGAGAAATACCGCCGCCTGCACGTCATCATCGGCGACGCCAACATGTCGGAGATCTCGACCTACCTGAAGCTGGGGTCGACCGCGCTCGTCCTGGCCATGATCGAGGACAACTACTTCACCCGCGACCTGGCCGTGGACAACCCCGTCCAGGCCCTGCGCGCGGTCTCGCACGACCCCACGCTCAAGTACGAGATCTCCATGCGCGACGGCCGCAAGCTGACCGCGGTGCAGTTGCAGATGGAATACCTGGAGCTCGCCCGCAAGTACGCCGAGGAGCGCAGCGCCAACGGCCTGGACGAGCCCACCAAGGACATCCTGGAGCGCTGGGAGTCGGTCCTCACCCGCCTGGCGGAGGACCCGATGCAGCTGTCCAGGGAGCTCGACTGGGTGGCCAAGCTGGAGCTCCTGGAGGGCTACCGCACCCGTGACGGCCTTCCCTGGTCGCACCCGCGCCTGCAGCTCGTCGACCTCCAGTACTCCGACATCCGCCCCGACCGGGGGCTCTACAACCGGCTGGTCGCCCGGGGCCGCATGCAGCGCCTGGTCACCGAGGAAGAGGTCCAGCGGGCCATCGAGGTGCCGCCCAACGACACCCGGGCCTACTTCCGCGGCCGCTGCCTGAGCCAGTACAGCGAGTCGGTGGCCGCGGCCTCCTGGGACTCGGTCATCTTCGACATCCCCGGCCGTGAGTCGCTGCAGCGCGTCCCCACCCTTGAGCCGCTGCGCGGCACCAAGGCCCACGTGGGCGAGCTGTTCGACCGCTGCCGTACCGCCGCGGAGCTGGTGACGGCGCTGACCGGCGAACAGTGACTCCCGCGAGGGGGGAGGTGGCCAGGCCTGGCCACCTCCCCCCTCGTCATGCCCGGACCCCGTGACGGCCCGAGCCCGTCAAACCGGACACCCGGATTGACGGGGGACGGAGAACCGGGATACGTTCCGGGTGTTTTGTGGCGGTGCGAGGGAAATCCGGTGAAACTCCGGTGCGGTCGCGCCACTGTAACCGGCTCTCAGAAGCCGGAAGCCAGGTCACACTCGGCCGCCACCGACCTACGAAAAGGGACGCGTCAATCCCGGAGGAGGTGGCCGTGAGCCAGATCTCGGCACCGCACACCCAGCCCATCCCATGGCCCTCGCTCACCCGCTGGCTGCTCGCCGTACCGGTGCTGCTGCTCCTCGCCTACCTGGTCACCTTCGACCAGGGAGCGATCTCACAGGCGGGGAACTACCTGCACGAACTCATGCACGACGGGCGTCACCTGCTCGGCGTGCCGTGCCACTGAGCCACAGGTGATCACCAAACTCATCGTCCGGGGCCTCGTCGTCGGACTGCTCGCAGGGCTGCTCGCGGCCGTCTTCGCCTACACCGTCGGCGAACCGCGCATCGACCAGGCCATCGCGCTGGAGGAGGCGGCCGCGGCCGCCTCCCCGGCCGGATCACACGACGACACCGGGGCAGCGGCCCACTCCCACGACGAGGAGGCCCTGGTCAGCAGGGGCGGGCAGCGCTTCGGGCTCTTCCTCGCCCTCGGCCTGTACGGCCTGGCGGTCGGGGGCCTGTTCTCCCTCGTCTACGCGGCCGTACGCGGCCGGGCGGGACCCCGATCGGAGCCGGTGCTCGCGGTCACCCTCGCAGCCGCGGCGTTCATCGCCATCGTCCTCATCCCGTTCATGAAATATCCCGCCAACCCGCCGGCCGTCGGTGACCCGGAGACCATCGGCCGGCGCACCGTGCTCTACCTGGTCGCGGTGGTCATCGGGATCCTCGCGGTCGCCGCCGGCACCGCCGCCCACCGCTACGCCTCGCGGAGCGAACCGTGGGTGCGCTGGCTGTCGGCGGGTGCCACCTTCCTGGTCCCCGTCGTCGCGGCCTGGATCCTCATGCCGAAGATCTCGGAGGTGCCCCGGGGCTTCCCCGCCGACCTCCTGTGGGACTTCCGGGTCGCCTCCATGGGGACCCAGGTGGTCTTCTGGGCCGGCGTCGGCGCGCTGTTCGCCTTCGCCGCCCGCAGGCGCGGCCCGGTGTGACGACCCCCTCGGGGGTCACCCGCCTGCTCCTGGTCTGCCACGCCTCCACCTCGGCGACGGTACGGGCCGCGTTCCCGGGTGACGAACCACTCGACGAACGCGGCCTGCGCCGGGCCGAGGGGATGGCGCGGGACCTCGGCCCGGGTCCCGCGGCCTGCCCCGCCGAACTGCGCTGCGTCCAGACGGCGGCGGCGCTCGGCCTGCGGGCCGAGCACGACCCGCTGCTGGCCGACTGCGACTACGGCCGCTGGAGCGGGATGACGCTCGGCGAGGTCGAGGCCGCGGAACCCGAGGCGCTCGCCTCCTGGCTCGGCGACCCCGGCGCGGCGCCGCACGGCGGGGAGCCGGTCACCGCGCTCCTGGCCAGGGTGTCCGGCTGGCTCGCCGTCCGCGCCCCCGGCAGGGCCGTCGCGGTCACCCACCCGGCGGTCATCCGCGCCGCGGTCGTCCACGCCCTCGGCGCCCCCGCCCAGGCCTTCTGGCGCGTCGACGTCGCGCCGCTGGCCCGCGTGACGCTCACCGGGCGCGGCGGGCGCTGGCGGCTCAGCTACCTCCCATGACGGTCAGAGCGCCCGGCGACCCTTTGATTCGACGAGACGGACAGGAGAACCCGAAGGTGCGTGACTCCCGCTATCCCTTCACCGCGATCGTGGGGCTGGAGGACCTGAAACTCGCGCTGATCCTCAACGCGGTCTCCCCCCGCGTCGGGGGAGTGCTGGTCAGGGGGGAGAAGGGCACCGCCAAGTCCACGGTCGTGCGGGCGCTGGCCGCGCTCCTGCCGCCCGTCGAGGTGGTGACCGGCTGCCGCTTCTCCTGCGACCCCGCCGCCCCCGACCCCGGCTGCCCGGACGGGCCGCACGATGGCCGTACCGAACCGGGCGACCGGCCCACCCCGCCCGCCACCGTTCAGCCCGGCGGAACCCGGTCCGGCGGAGCCCGGTCCGGCACCGTGCGGCCCGGTGGAGCGCGGCCCGCCCGCCTCGTCGAACTGCCCGTCGGCGCCTCCGAGGACCGCCTCGTCGGCTCCCTCGACATCGAGCGAGCCCTCACCGAGGGCGTGAAAACCTTCGAACCCGGCCTCCTGGCGAGCGCCCACCGGGGCGTCCTGTACGTCGACGAGGTCAACCTCCTGCACGACCACCTGGTGGACCTGCTGCTCGACGCCGCCGCCCTCGGCACCTGCTACGTCGAGCGCGAGGGGGTGTCGGTACGGCACGCCGCCCGGTTCCTGCTGGTCGGGACGATGAACCCCGAGGAGGGGGAACTGCGCCCGCAGCTGCTCGACCGCTTCGGGCTGACCGTGGAGGTCCGGGCCTCGCGGGAACCGTCCCAGCGGGTGGACGTGGTCCGGCGCCGCCTGGCCTTCGAGGCCGATCCCGACGCCTTCGCCGCCGCCTGGGCGGGCGAGGAGCGGGCACTGGCCGCGCGCATCGCCGAGGCTCGTGCCAGGGTTCCCCAGGTCGTCCTGCCGGACGCGGCACTGCTCAGGATCGCCACCGTCTGCGCGGGGTTCGAGGTGGACGGGCTCCGGGCCGACCTGGTCACCGCCGGTGCGGCGATCGCGCACGCCGCCTGGCAGGGCCGCACCTCCGTCACCGCCGACGACGTACGGGAGGCGGCCAGGCTCGCGCTCCCGCACCGCCGCCGCCGCGACCCCTTCGACGCGCCGGGCCTGGACGAGTCCAGGCTCCAGGATCTCCTGGACCAGATCCCCGACGACCCCGGCGACCCCGGCGACCCCGAGGGCCCGGACGACTCCGGCGGCCCCGGGGGCACCGATCCGGACGGGCCCGCGCCCGACGGCGGCCCCGAGGCCGGGGACGCCACCCCGGACGAGGTGGGCGACTCGGGTGACCCGGGCGTTCCCGGCGGCCGCGACGACAGGGAGGCCTCCCGGCCCGCGGTCCCGGACGTCCCGGGCGGTCCCGGCCCCGGGACGCGGGAGCCCGCCCCCGCCGCGGATCCCGGTGAACCGCCGGAGACCGCCGGGGGAGCACCGGCCCGCGAGCGGACCTTCGACGCCGAGCCCGGGGGCAGGACCAGGTTGTTCACCGTCCCCGGGGTCGGCTCCGGAGCCCCGGGGCGCCGGTCGCGCGCCAGGACACCCCTGGGCCGTACCACGGGGGCCCGGGTCCCCGAGGGCCACACCGGCTCCCTCCACCTGCGGGCCACCGTCGGCGCCGCCGCCCCGCACCAGGTCGCGCGGGGCAGGAGCGGGCCGGGCCTGCTGCTGCGGCGCGGCGACCTCAGGGAGGCGGTCCGCGAGGGCCGTGAGGGCAACCTAGTGCTGTTCGTGGTGGACGCGAGCGGTTCCATGGCCGCCAGGCAGCGCATGCGGGCGGTCAAGACAGCGGTGCTCGGCCTGCTCCTCGACGCCTACCAGCGCCGCGACAAGGTGGGGCTCGTCACCTTCCGCGGCGCCCGCGCCGACCTGGTCCTGCCGCCGACCTCCTCCGTCGAGGCCGGCGCGGCCCGGCTGCGCGAGCTCCCCACCGGGGGGCGGACCCCGCTGGCCGCCGGTCTGCTGCGGGCCGCCGAGGTGCTGCGGGTCGAGCGTCTGCGCGACCCGTCCAGGCGCCCGCTGGTGGTCCTGGTCACCGACGGGCGGGTCACCTCGGGCACCGTCGAGGAGTCCCACCGCGCGGCGGGACTGCTGGCCGGGGTGGCGGGGGTGGTGGTCGACTGCGAAAGCGGCCACGTGCGCCTCGGCCTCGCCGCCTCGCTGGCGGCGCGGATGGGCGCGGAGACCGTACGCCTCGACGACCTCACCGACCTGGCAGGGATGGTCCGCGAGCGGCGCGGCGCCGCGTGACCGCGAGGAGCCGGCGAGGACGGTGAGGGCACCGCGCCGCGTGAGGGTGAACGGCCGGCGAGGACGCCGCGCCGCATGACAGTGAGCCGCATGACAGTGAAAAGGAGGGCGACGATGCCGCAGGGCAAACCCGTCAGCGTGCCCGAGGACGGCCTGACCACCAGGCAGCGCCGCACCCGGCCGCTGCTGATCGTCCACACGGGACCGGGCAAGGGCAAGTCCACCGCCGCCTTCGGCCTGGCCCTGCGCGCCTGGAACCAGGGCTGGCCGATCGGGGTCTTCCAGTTCGTGAAGTCCGCCAAGTGGCGCATCGGCGAGGAGCGGGCGCTGCGGGTGCTCGGCGACTCCGGTGAGGGCGGGCCGGTCTCCTGGCACAAGATGGGCGAGGGCTGGTCCTGGATCCAGCGCCCCGGCAGCGAGGAGGACCACGCCGCCGACGCCCGCGAGGGCTGGGAGCAGATCAAGCGCGACCTCGCCGCCGAGACGTTCCGGCTGTACGTGCTCGACGAGTTCACGTACCCGATGAAGTGGGGCTGGATCGACGTCGACGAGGTGGTCGACACCCTGCGCGGTCGCCCCGGAGGCCAGCACGTCGTCGTCACCGGCCGTGACGCCGATCCCCGGCTGCTCGACACCGCCGATCTCGTCACCGAGATGGGCAAGATCAAACACCCCATGGACGCCGGGCAGAAGGGCCAGAAGGGCATCGAATGGTAGCCCGGCTGGTCATCGCGGCTCCCGCCTCCGGAGCGGGCAAGACGACCGTGGCGACCGGTCTGATGGCCGCCCTCGCCCGCCGGGGCATGGCGGTCTCCCCGCACAAGGTCGGGCCCGACTACATCGACCCCAGCTACCACGCCATGGCCACCGGCCGCCCCGGGCGCAACCTCGACCCCTGGCTGGTGGGGGAGGAACTCGTCGCCCCGCTGTTCCTGCACGGCGCGGCCGGGGCGGACATCGCGGTCGTGGAGGGGGTGATGGGCCTGTACGACGGCGCGGGCTCCACCGAGTTCGCCTCCACCGCGCACGTCGCCAGGCTGCTCGGCGCCCCGGTGGTCCTGGTCGTGGACGCGGCCAGGCAGAGCCGCTCCGTGGCGGCGCTGGTGCACGGGTTCGCCTCCTACGACACCCGGATCAGGCTCGGCGGGGTGATCCTCAACCGGATCGGCTCCGAGCGGCACGAGGCCGTCTGCCGCGAGGCGCTCGCCGAGAGCGGTGTCCCGGTGCTCGGCGCGATCCGCCGCAGCGACGCCGTCGCCACCCCCTCCAGGCACCTGGGCCTGGTGCCCGCGGCCGAGCGCCGCACCCAGGCCGTCAGGGCGATGGACGCCGTCGCGGACCTGGTCGCCGCCTCCTGCGACCTGGAGGAACTCCTGCGCCTGGCCCGTACCGCGCCGCCGCTGACCGCCGTCCCGTGGAGCCCGGGGCCGCCCGCCGCTCCCGTGACGAGGATCGCGGTCGCCGGAGGGCAGGCCTTCACCTTCGGCTACACCGAGCAGGCGGAGCTGCTGGCGGCGGCGGGCGCCGAGGTCGTCCCCTTCGACCCGCTCGTCGACGAGGCCCTCCCCGAGGGGGCTCGCGGGATCGTCATCGGAGGCGGTTTCCC
This sequence comes from Streptosporangium sp. LJ11, assembly GCF_051918945.1. NCBI lineage: Bacteria > Bacillati > Actinomycetota > Actinomycetes > Streptosporangiales > Streptosporangiaceae > Streptosporangium > Streptosporangium sp. LJ11. Next base: position 26,625 of record NZ_JBPXMB010000013.1, on the reverse strand, counting down.
CGAGGTCTACGCGGCCGAGCTGTCGGCCAACGAGCCGTTGCGCGATCAGGTCGCCGCGTTCGACGGGCCGATCTCGGCCGAGTGCGCGGGCCTGCTGTATCTCGCCAGGAGGCTGGACGGCAGGCCGATGTGCGGGGTCCTCGACGTCGAGGCCAGGATGACCGGCACCCTCACCCTCGGCTACCGGGACGCGGTGGCCGTCCGTGACTCGCCGCTCACCAGGGACGGGGAGCGCTACCGAGGTCACGAGTTCCACCGCACCGCGGTCGAGCCCGCCCCCGACCGGCCGCTGTTCCGCTGGCGTGGCGGCGCCGACGGGTTCGCCGACGGCCGGATCACCGCCTCCTACCTGCACCTGCACTGGGCCGGCAGTCCCCGGCTGGCCTCCAGGTTCGTCGAGGCCAGCCGCCGCGTCCCGGTCGTCTGAGCTCTCCCGGCCCCGACCGCCCAGAACCGGCCCGGCCCGAGCCGGTCCGAAGTAGCCGGAAACGGCCCGAGGCTGGTTCGGGCTAATTTGTGATGATTGGCGAGGATTTGGAATGTGTTGAAAGCCGGGGATGTCGGCGCCTGGCCTTTTCGCGGTTTTTCGAACTCCGTTCTGATCAATTCTGCCCGGCCGGAAAACGCGTCCGGCCTGGCCGTCGCGGGACATCCCGCTCGTGCGGGAGGCGGGCCCACGTGGCGGGAGAAAGGAGGAAGACGGCCGTCCCCGTCCCGAATGCCCGTCTAAAGGCCGCGCGCGGTCCCGCCAGGTCTTAGAGGGCCAGGTCTTAGAGGGCCAGGTCTTAGGGGAAGGCGTCCGGCGGCAGCCGGGCCGCGGGCAGCCGTGGCGGGGCCAGGGCCACCCCCTCCGTATGGAGGATCGCCGACAGCATGCGACCCGCCTGCCCCATGCTGATGCGGGCCGCCGGGTCGCGCCGGAGCAGCCCCTCCAGGACGGGCCACAGCACCCCCGCCCGCGCCACCGGCCCCTGGTGCCCGGCGCCCCCCGGTTCGCGCGGCGCCGGCGTACGGGACAGGGGACGCGGCGGCCGGCCCTCCACCGCGAAGTACAGGCTCGCCCCGAACGACCACAGATCGCCCGCAGGGGTCGGTGGCCCGCCCCGCAGCCGCTCCGGCGCGACGAAGGTGGGAACGTGGACGAGCGGCACGGTCGTGGAAGTGTCCGGGTCGCCGTGCAGCGCCGCGATGCCGAAGTCGGCCAGCACCACCCGATCACCGGTCAGCAGGATGTTGCGCGGGTTGATGTCCCGGTGCAGGACGCCCGCCCCGTGCGCGTGGCGCAGCCCGCCCAGCAGCTGGAAGCCGATCCACGCCACCCAGTGGATCGGCAGGTGGCCCAGGTGCCGTACGGTCTCCTTGAGCGTGAGGGCCTCCAGCAGCTCCATGACGATCCAGAGCCGCCCGTCCTCCTCGATCAGGTCGTGCACGGAGATCACCGCCGGGTGGTTCAGCCTCCCGGCCGAGCGCGCCTCGCGCAGCGCCCGTCGTCGCGCCTCGCGCATGTCCGCCCCGTCCTCGCCGAACCGGGGCTGGATCTCCTTGATCGCCACGTTCCGCCCGAGCAGGGAATCGTGGGCCCGCCACACCGTGCCCAGGCCGTCCTGCCCGATCGGCGAGGCCAAGTGATAACGATCACCTAGTAAGCGTGCCTTTCCTGCATCTGTTCCCATGAATCACCTGCTGCACATAGAAGCCGGGGCCCTCAGCTGATTCATATTTTCACCTGGAACAGTGCACTATGTGATTACCTACGGTGATTCTCGGTAACGATTCAGACGCATGGCTATGACGGACTTTTGTTCCATGTCCGTAAATCCTGATCGGGGGATCAGAAAAATGGCCCGGAGGTCGGCGAAGGCGTTTCGGAAACGCTCGTGAACGTTCTCAGGCCGCGCTGAAGCAGCGCACGTCCTCCAGCATCTTCGACGTCCGTTCGGCACTCAGCCGCGCCCGCGGATCCTTGCGCAGCAACCCCCGCAGCACCGGCTCCAGGGCGCCCGCCCGCTTCGGCGCGCGTGGCGGCTCGCGCAGCGCCTCCACCAGTGCCGCCATCGAGTTCACCGTACGGAACGGGGTCCTGCCCTCCACCGCCATGTACAGCGTCGCGCCGAACGACCACATGTCCGCCTCGCGGGTGCCGCCCCTGCCCTGCAGCGCCTCCGGTGCGATGAACGCCGGAGTGCCCCGCGTCGAGGTCGTCGCCGCGCCCTCCGGCGCGGCGAAGCCGAAGTCGGCCAGCACCACCCGGTCGCCGGTCAGCATGATGTTGGCGGGCTTGATGTCGCGGTGGATCACCCCGCCGTCGTGCGCGTGCCGCAACGCCTCCAGCAGGCGGCATCCCATCGCCGCCACCAGGTCCACCGGGAGCGGGCCCGCCTGCACGAGCGTGTCGTGCAGCGTCAGCGCCTCCAGGAACTCCATGACGATCCAGAGGCGCTCGGCCTCCTCGGTGAGGTTGTGCACCGTCACGATGCCCCGGTGGCTCAGCCGCGCCGCCATGCGCGCCTCCCTGACCACCCGCCGCCGCTGCTCGGCCGCGGCGGCCCCCGGTGGCAGGAGTATCTCCTTGAGGGCCACCTCTCGCTCCAGAAGCAGGTCGTAAGCGCGCCAGACGACGCCGGTCGCCCCCTGGCCGACGCGTGAGACGAGCTTGTACCTGCGCGCGATGATGGTGCTCACCACCCAATGATCGCAGTTTCCAGCCCCGAAGGCCTACCTGGAACGTTCCTTATCTCTCCAGGAGTGTCGGACCTGCCCGGATCCCCGGGTGACGATGCTCACACGGGGGCGTACGGGCTCGCGGGGCACGTGCGAGACCGCACAGGTCATGCGGAGGCTCACACGAGGCCGATGCCGAGCAGCAGCGTGCCGGCGCCCAGTGACACCCCTCCCGCCGGGACCAGCCAGATCAACCTGTTCGGCTTCGTGTCGGAGGGGCGCACCACGGACAGGAAGAAGCCCAGCGGCATCAGGATGGGCGCCGCCACGATCAGGACCCGGGACAGGTCCTTCAGGCCGCCGGACAGGTCGGCCTGATCGATGTAGAGCAGCGCGACGAGCGCGAAGAGCACGAGGACGCCCGCGTGCGCGTGCCCGGCCCGCCACAGGCCGCGCCGCACCGGATTGTCCAGGTACCCGGGGACTCCGCGCATGATCTGCGAGAGCAGGGAGACCCCGCCGAAGGCCACGGCGGGCACGGTGATGAGGAGTATTCCCGCTGTGTTCAGCGACGACGGCGACATGGGGGGACCTCTCGTTGGATAGTGAAGCTAGCCAATTATTGGATAGGAGTGCTATCCAGTCAAGGGCGGGCGCATTCGCTTCGATGTCCCGAAGGGCTCCCTGTCCGGCGGGCCCGGCCGGTTCGGCCGGTCGCCGAGGGGGGTCAGGCGGCGTCGATGAGGACGGCGCTGGCGCGGGCGAAGGTGTGCCGGAACTCCTTGAGCGGCCTGTACTCGGCGGAGTTGTAGAAGTCCAGCACGCTCTGCTTGTCGGGGAACTCCAGGATGACCGCGATCGCGGGCTCGTGGTCGCTCTCCAGGGCGATCGGGGCGGTGTCGCGCCTGATCGGCCGGCCGCCGAAGCGCGCCACGACGGACAGGGTCTCCCTCTCGTATCGGGCCATCTTCTCCTCGTCGTCCGGCGTGACGGTTATGACCATGTAGGTGCTCATGTCGTTCCCTCTCCAAACTGTTTGCTAGTACGTGAACTATGAAACAGTCCGGCGGGGGAGAAGGCAAACCGATCGGTTGTGAGGCTGCTCACAACGCTTCGTCACTTTGCGCAGGCGCGTACAATCGAGATATGAAGGCGTTCGTTCACCCCGCCCGCGAAGACCTGCGCCTGGACGCCGTCCTGGAGGCTCTCGCCCACCCCCTGCGCCTGCGGATCGTCGGGCGCCTCGCCGACGGGGAGGAGCTGACCTGCTCCACCACCCTGCCCGACGTCAACGCCTCGACGGCCAGTCGTCACTGGCGGGTGCTGAGGGAGGGCGGCATCCTGTGGGCGCGGCGCGAAGGGCGCATCATCACCCACACCCTGCGGCGCGAGGACCTCGACGCCCGCTTCCCCGGTCTGATCGACACCGTCATCGCCGCCGTCGACGACGGTGAGATGGGAGCGCATCCATCGGATGGAGCCGCTGTCGGATGAAAGGCGCCCGGATTCGCCTCGATGCCTCGGGGAAGGTTTCCTGGCGGGCAGGACCTCGGCACGGCCCGTTCGGGCTCCCGTAAAGATCGCGGGACGATCCGCGCGCAATGTCGCCCGGTTCGGGGAAGATATGAATCAGATCCGTCCCCCAGGTGGAGGTGCCACACATGGCAAGCAAGGACACCGGCGGCCAGAAGCAGACCGGCCGTACCGACAAGGAGGTCGAGGAGACCGCCGCGGCGGAAACCTCCGACGTCCAGGAGCGTCACGAGAAGCTCTCCGATGACGTCGACGCGATCCTCGACGAGATCGACGAGGTCCTTGAGGAGAACGCCGAGGAGTTTGTGAGGAGTTACGTGCAGAAGGGCGGACAGTAGGTCCGTCCGGCCGAACCCAGGTCAGGGGTGAGGGCGGATCCGGCGAGGAGCCGGCAGACCCGTCCTGACCGCGGGCCCGGCCCGGCGCCCGCCGGGCCCGGCAGGCGGGTGACGTGCGGCCGTCCCCCGCCGGGAGCGCCTTTCCAGGTGCTCCGCCCGCGAACGCCGCGAACACGCTGAGCCGACAGGGGGGACCCCTCCGGGAATGGTTCCCGGAGGGAACGAGAACCGTCCGGGGTACGAAGCGGGAAGGCGCGGGCCGAATCCGGTCGCGATCGTTCCCGGCCCGGCGGGCCGGCCCTTTCCCGCCGGCCCCGCCACCTCCGTGGCGAGAGCCCGCGCGGCGAAGGGCCGCGAGCACCGGCACCCCGCGAAGTCCTTCCGCGAGCACCGCCCCGCCGCCCTCCGTGAGTGCCGTCCTGCCTTCCGCGAGCGCCGCCCCGCCGCCTTTCGTGGGGACGTCCCCGTTCCTTCCGCGAGGAAGGCCCTCGCGCCTTTCGCGGGCGCTGTCACGCGTCTTCCGCGAAGGAACTCCGCCTGCGCCCCCTCGGGCCGCTCAGGCCTCCCTCGGGCGCTCGCCCGCGCTTCCCCTCGGGAGCCGCCCCTGTCCTCCGGCAGGACCGGTCCCCGCCTCCTCCGCGGTCCGGGCGAGACGCCGCCTCCTCCGCCTCCGCCGCCCCTCGTCCTCGCCGCGTCCGGCGGGATCCGCGACGGTTCCGGCGACCGGGACCGATCACCCGTAAAGATTCAAAAGCCCGCTGCGGGGGGTTCGCGCTGAGCTGATCCAGGGAAGTGCAAGCAGCACGGCAAGATGAGTAAGGTCAGGCCTTAAAGGACTGCACCTTTGGAGGGAGTCGCGTGGGATCTCACAGGGACCTGCCCGCCGGCATGGTGAATCACATCTTTACCGACACCGGGAGCTCCTCGTTCACCGAGTTCGTCAGGTCCCATTCGCCGGACTTGCTGCCTGGCCGTAACGAGACCCTGGCAACCCCGGTGGGCGATCAGATCCCGCATGCCACCACGATCGTGGCGGCCATGTGCGCCGGTGGCGTGGTGATCGCGGGAGACCGCCGGGCGACCTCCGGCAACATCATCTCCCAGCGTGACATGGAAAAGGTGTTCCGCACCGACGACCACTCGGGCATGGGCATCGCCGGGGCGGCGAGCACCGGCATCGAGATGGCCCGCCTCTACCGGGTGGAGCTCGAACACTACGAGAAGCGCGAGGGCCGCACGCTCTCGGTGGCGGGCAAGGCCAACCGGCTCGCCACGATGATCCGCGGCAACCTGCCGATGGCGATGCAGGGGCTCGTGGTCGTCCCGCTCTTCGCCGCCTACGACCCCGACGTCGACGGCGGCCGCATCTTCAGCTACGACGTGGGCGGCGGTCCCTACGAGCAGCGTCACCACCACGCGATCGGATCCGGGTCGATCTTCGCGCGGGGCTCTCTGAAGAAGCTCTACCGCGAGGGCGCCTCACCCGAGGACACCGTGCTGACGCTGATCCAGGCCCTCTACGACGCGGCCGACGACGACTCGGCGACCGGCGGCCCGGACGTGATCCGCAAGATCTGGCCCGTCGTCGCGGTGATCACCGCCGACGGGTACCACCGGCTTCCCGACGAGGAGGTCGGAGAGCTCGTCCGGGTCGTGGTCGAATCCCGGGCGGAACGCCCCGACGGCCCCGCCGCCCCGCTGCGCTAACACGAGAGGATCACCCCAGGTGTCCATGCCTTTTGGATATGTCTCGCCCGAGCAGCAGATGCGGGACAAGGCGGACTACGCGCGCAAGGGGATCGCGCGGGGCCGTAGCGTCGTCGTCCTGCAGTACGAGGACGGCATCCTGTTCGTCGCGCCCAACCCGTCCCGTGCCCTGCACAAGATCAGCGAGATCTACGACAAGATCGGGTTCGCCGCGGTCGGCCGCTACAACGAGTTCGAGGCCCTGCGCCTCGGCGGCATCCGATACGCCGACATCAACGGCTACACCTACGCCCGCGACGACGTCACCGCCCGTGGTCTGGCCAACCTCTACGCGCAGAACCTCGGCCAGATCTTCACCGAGTCGCTGAAGCCGTTCGAGGTGGAGATCGTGGTCGCCGAGGTCGGCGACTCCTCCGACGAGGACCACATCTACCGGCTGACCTTCGACGGCTCGGTCTTCGACGAGGCGGGCCTGGTGGCCATGGGCGGCCAGGCCGAGACGGTCGCGGGCCGCCTCAAGGAGCGCTACCGCGACGGCCTGTCGCTGGCCGAGGCGCTGGAGGCGGCGCTGTTCGCGCTGACCGAGCCGGGAGGCGAGCGCTTCCCGGCGGGCCAGCTGGAGGTGGCGGTGCTCGACCGCAACCGGCCGCATCGCAAGTTCCTGCGGCTCAACGGCCCCAGGCTGGAGCGGCTGCTGGCCGACGGAGCCCCCGCCGCAGAGTCGGCCGCCCAGGCGGCCAGGGACGAGAGCCCCCTCTCCGCGCCCGAGACGCCCGGCGCCCCGCCGACCGCGCCCGACGGCGACATCGACACCGGATCCAGCGGCTGACCGCGTCCACCGGTGACACCGAGCGCCGCCCCCGCCAGGGGGGCGGCGCTCCGTTGTGTCCTGGATCACATCGCCTTCGGACAACCGATCCCGTCCCGCGGTGGTCACAGTCCGCGTGAAGAACAGCACCTCCCGGGCCTGGGCCGGGCTCGTTCCCGTTTTGACCGCTCCCGCCGTCCCGCGACGACGCGGTGCGGCGCTCGCCCTGCTCGCGGCGGTGGCGCTGGCGCCCGGCTGCGCCGCCGAAACCGCCCCCGCCCCGTCCCCCGCCGCGGCCTCCTCCGCGTCCGTCCCCTCCGCGTCCGCTTCGACGGGCACGCAGGACCCCGCGGCGGAGCCCACCCCGGTCTCCACGCCCGCGGCCACCCCCGAGCTCTTCGGTACCGAGTTCCAGGCCGCTCCCGAGCACGACTGGAGCAGGGGGCGGCCGCCGCCCTTCGAGGGCATCCTGCGGGGCTGGCTCACCGACGTGGACGACAACGGGGTGGCCGAGTACCGGCCCATCCGCTTCGTCCAGCGCGACGGCGAGGACGGCCACTTCGACGGTCCCGAGGAAGGCGACGTGGTCCGCTACCTGGCGCCCATCGCCGAGGACGTGCGGTTCCTCGCGGACAGCGGCTGCGACGGCGCGTCGCAGACCTACGACAAGGCCACCGGCCTCGGCACCGAGAGCTGCTCCCGCCAGACGCTGATCGACAACGTCAGGGAGGCCGCCTCCCTGACCGGGGTCGAGGGCCTCCACCGGCCGGCCCTGATCACCACCGAGAACGGCAGGATCACCAAGGTTGTCGAGATCTTCTGGCAGGGCGGAGGCTGACCGGGACCGCCGATCCCGGCGCCTCCGCGTCACCCGCGCCCGGCGGGAGCCGGGCGCGGGCCGTGTCCGCCCCTGTCCGCGCTTAGCCGCTCACAGCCCGGGGCATAAGCCGTACGACCGAAAACCCCATGATCCCTCCCGCGAGAGGGGTTCGGCGAATAGTGTGAGGCAATGGATCGTCGCATCTTCGGGCTTGAGAACGAGTACGGCGTCACCTGCACGTTCAGGGGGCAGCGGCGGCTGTCACCCGACGAGGTAGCGCGTTATCTATTCCGCCGTGTCGTCTCCTGGGGCCGATCGAGCAACGTCTTCCTGCGCAACGGGGCACGCCTGTATCTCGACGTGGGCAGCCACCCCGAGTACGCCACCCCCGAGTGTGACAACGTCGTGGAGCTCGTCACCCACGACAAGGCGGGCGAGCGCATCCTGGAGGGCCTCCTCGTCGACGCCGAGAAGCGTCTCCGCGAGGAGGGCATCGCCGGGGACATCTACCTGTTCAAGAACAACACCGACTCCGCGGGCAACTCCTACGGCTGCCACGAGAACTACCTGGTCGGCCGGCACGGCGAGTTCGGCCGCCTGGCCGACGTGCTGATCCCGTTCCTGGTCACCCGGCAGATCATCTGCGGGGCGGGCAAGGTGCTGCAGACCCCGCGGGGAGCGGTCTACTGCGTCTCCCAGCGGGCCGAGCACATCTGGGAGGGCGTCTCCAGCGCCACCACCCGGTCGCGCCCGATCATCAACACCCGCGACGAGCCGCACGCCGACGCCGAGCGGTTCCGCCGCCTGCACGTCATCGTCGGCGACTCCAACATGAGCGAGACGACCATGCTGCTCAAGGTCGGCGCGACCGACCTGGTGCTCCGCATGATCGAGGCGGGCACCGTGATGCGTGACCTGTCCCTGGAGAACCCGATAAGGGCCATCCGCGAGGTCTCCCACGACATGACCGGGCGGCGGCGGGTCCGGCTGGCCAACGGCCGCGAGGCGTCCTCGCTGGAGATCCAGGAGGAATACCTCTCCAAGGCCCGCGACTTCGTCGACCGCCGCGGTGGCGACGAGATCAGCCACCGGGTGCTGGAGCTGTGGGAGCGCACCCTCAACGCGGTCGAGACGGGCAACCTCGACAAGGTCGCCCGCGAGATCGACTGGGTGACCAAATACCAGCTGATCGAGCGCTACCGCAAGAAGTACGACCTGCCGCTGTCGAGCCCCAGGGTCGCCCAGCTCGACCTCGCCTACCACGACGTGCACCGCCGCCGTGGCCTGTTCTACCTGCTGCAGAAGCGCGGCGCGGTCGAGCGGGTGGCCTCCGATCTGAAGATCTTCGAGGCCAAGTCGGTGCCGCCGCAGACCACCCGGGCCCGGCTGCGCGGTGAGTTCATCCGCAAGGCGCAGGAGAAGCGGCGCGACTTCACCGTCGACTGGGTGCACCTGAAGCTCAACGACCAGGCGCAGCGCACCGTGCTGTGCAAGGACCCCTTCCGCAGCGTCGACGAGAGGGTGGACAAGCTCATCGCCGGAATGTGACGGTCATACTTCGGCAAGCTCGTCCCGGCCTTACCTCCTCCGTACGCCGGGACGGGTAGTGTGGCGCGAACCTGACGTCTGCTTGAGGGATACCTATGCGCCGCCGCAGCATGGCCGTACTGGCCGCAGTTCCCCTGATGTTCGCCGCAGCATGTGGCTCCGGCGGAGGCGTGGCCACCGGCGCCTCCAGTCCCGCCAGCAGCAGCGGGGTCACCGAGCTGCAGGTAACCGGGCAGGCCGGAGCCAAGCCGACCGTCGCCTTCCCGACCAAGGTCGTCGAGACCTCCTCCTACAAGGTGCTCACCCCCGGCACCACCGGCGAGGCCGCCAAGCTCGGCACCAGCGTGATCGCCAACTTCACCGTCTTCACCTGGGACGGCAAGGAGAACAAGATCGCCGGTTCGACCTACGACGAGGGCGGGCCGCAGGTCATCACGCTCAACGAGCAGGTCCCGGAGATCCTCCGCAAGGGCTTCGCCGAGACCAAGGGCGGCGGCAGGTTCATGTCGGTCGTCGCCAAGGACGCGCTGCCCGCCGAGCAGCAGGCGCAGGCCCCTCCGGGCCAGTCGCAGGTCTTCGTGGTCGACGTGGTGGGCGTCCCCCAGGCCAAGGCCGCCCAGGGCACCGCGACCGACCCCGGCGTCGACGGGATCAAGGTGGAGAACCCCGGTGGCGACGCCGCGCCGAAGCTCACCACCAAGACCAAGAAGAAGGCTCCCAAGGAGCTCGTCGCCAAGACCGTGATCAAGGGCACCGGCCCCGAGGTCAAGACCGGCCAGTCGATCCTGGTGCAGTACGCCGGGAAGATCTGGGGATCGGACGTCGAGTTCGACAGCAGCTGGTCCCGCGGCGCCCAGCCGATCATGTTCCCGATCGGCTCCGGCAAGGTCATCAAGGGCTGGGACCAGGGCCTGGTCGGCGTCCCGGTCGGCAGCCGGGTGCTGCTGAGCGTCCCGCCGGACCTCGGTTACGGCAAGGCGGGCAGCGGAGAGAAGATCAAGGGCACCGACACCCTCGTCTTCCTGGTCGACGTGCTGGGCGCCTACTGATCCCGCCAACCCGCTGATCCGGCGTTCCGTCTCCGGCGAGGCCCACCGGGCCGTCGCCGGGGCGACCCGCCCCATCCGGAGCCCGGCCGTGCGCGCACGGCCGGGCTCCGTGCTTTCCCCGTGCTTTCCCGGTGCTTTCCCGGCCGGGTGCCCGGTCCGCGCGATCGTGCCGCCCGGGTCCGCGCACGAGCCGGGCGGCCCGCCGGGCGAGGGCCGGCCTCCGGGGGCCGCGGCCTACAATCCGGGCTGTGAGCGGCGACGACCTTGACACGGTGGCGGTACTTCACGACCCGGTGCGCCGGGCCGTCTACGACTATGTGGCCTCCCGGGGCCAGGACGTGGGGCGCAACGAGGCGGCCGAGGCGGTGGGGGTCCAGCGGACCCTGGCCGCCTTCCACCTCGACCGGCTCGTCGAGGCGGGCCTGCTCGAGGCGGGGTTCCGGCGGCTGACGGAGCGGACGGGACCCGGCAGCGGCAGGCCGGCGAAGGTCTACCGCAGGGCGCCGGGGGAGTGGCAGGTCAGCGTGCCGGCCAGGGACTACCGCACCCTCGCCCTGGTGCTGGCCGAGGCGGTCGAGCTGCTCGGCGGGGACGAGCGGGCCGAGCAGGCCGCCCGGCGCGCGGGGGCCCGGTCCGCGGGGGAGGGCGAGGATCTCGCCGGGGTGCTGCGGCGGCGCGGATACGAGCCGTACGAGGAGGACGGCCGGATGCGGCTGCGCAACTGCCCGTTCCACGTGCCGGCCGAGGAGCATCCGCTGCTGGTCTGCTCGATGAACCTGGAGCTGTGCCGCGGGCTGCTCGACGCGCTCGGGCGGGACGCCTCGGCGGCCAGCATGGACCCGCGCCCCGGGGAGTGCTGCGTCACCTTTTCTAAAAACAATGAAGATTGACATAGAAGGATCGGGGATGATCTGCTGTGTCCATGCATCTGGCCCAGCTGAACGTCGCCCACCCGCGCGCGCCCAAGGACTCCCCGGAACTGGCCTCCTTCATCGCGGGCCTCGACCCCATGAACCGGCTGGCCGAGGCCGATCCCGGCTTCGTGTGGCGGCTCAAGGGGGGTGACGGACCCGAAGACCTGATCGAGCACGAGTACGGCGACCACCTGATGATCACCTTCTCCGTGTGGAGGTCGCGCGACGCGCTGTGGAACTACGTCTACCGCAGCGGCCACCTGGCGTTCCTGCAGCGGCGCAGGGAGTGGTTCCTGCGCATCGCGGAGCCGTACTCGGTGATGTGGTGGATCCCCGAGGGGCACGAGCCGACGCTCGCCGAGGGGATGGAACGCCTGGAGAGGCTGAAGGCCGAGGGCCCCACGCCGGAGGCCTTCACCTTCAAGGAGTTCTACGACAGCAGCGAGGCCGCGTGGCGCCCGGCGGCGGCCGAGGCCAGGAAGTAGGCCAGGTCCTCCTCCAGCCCCCGGCCCATCGTCGACAGCCGCACCGGAGACCCCCGCAGCGCCTCGTGCAGCCCGTCCACCGGCACCTCGACCAGCTCGTGCCGCGCGGCGAGCGGGCGCGACTGCTCGGCCACCCGCCTGCCGAAGTCGCCGGGCAGCACGGGCACGGCGATCTGGGCCGGGGCGAGCGCCACCCGGCCGTAGGCGGTCAGCGAATGGTGCGACACGCCGATGTGGCGCTCGCGCAGATCGCCCTCGCTGACCCGCAGCGCCGCGACCGGGCGGCCTCCCAGGACGGCGGCGGCGTTGACCGCCTCGCCGGCCGAGACGCCGGAGAAACCCCAGCGGGTGCCGCTGCCCAGGTTGCCCGGCCCCTGCGTGACGATCGCGACGTCGGCCTCCAGGACGTGCCTGGCCGCCAGCAGGCCGGTGTGCGGGGTCACCACCTCCACGTCGCCGCCGAAGGCCTGGCCCGCCGTGACGACCCCGCACAGCCAGCCGGTCTCCCGCAGCCGCGCGCACGACATGGAGAACCAGGCGGGCAGCGCGCCCCCGTCGAGCATCACGTAGGCGACCCTGACGGGCTTTCCGCGCTCCCGGCCGCCGGATCCGCCCGCGGTCTCCCCGGCCTCGGACGGGTTCCGGCCGCCGGATCCGCCCGCGGATTTCCCGGACCCGGGCGGGGTGGTGCCGTACAGGCCGCAGAGGATCGCGGGCAGGGCCGAGTGCAGGTCAGCGACGATCACCGGCATGCCGTCCACGGAGTCGGCGTCGCGCAGGACCTCGTGGAAGGGCGAATCCTGCTCGTCCGCGCCGAGGACGGTGGCCTGCAACGGGGTGTAGCGTGCCTTCACCAGGTGTCCGGGGCCTTGAGGATCTTGTGGCAAACGGTCGGGAACAGCCACCACCATGGCGTAGCCTCCCGTACCGAGACCCATCGCGAGCGCGGTCGTGTTGAGCAGCACCACGTCACCGGGCTCCGGGCGTCCCACCAGGGCCGGGTAGGCGAGCGCGCGCGCCTCACCGTCCTCGGTGGTCACGTCGAGTTCCACCGCCCCCGGCCACTCGCGCCGGACCCGTACGACCTCGCCCCTGCGCCATCTGATCACGGGGGAAGGGTAGCGTCACTCGAACAGGGAGGAGGCCGGATGTCGCGCCGGAAGACCGAGCGGCTGCTCAATCTCGTGATCTGCCTGCTGGCCACGCGGCGGCCGCTCAGTGCCGAGCACATCCGCCAGGCGGTGCCGGGCTACGACGCCGACAACGACGAGGCCTTCCAGCGGATGTTCGAGCGGGACAAGAACGAGCTGCGGGAGATCGGCATCCCGATCGAGGTCCACAAGGACCCGTGGGAGGAGGATCCGGGCTACCGGATCGTCCGGTCGGCGTACGAGCTGCCGGAGATCACCCTGGAGCCCGACGAGGCCGCCGTGGTGGGCCTGGCGGCCCAGGTGTGGCAGCGGGCCAGCCTGGCCGAGGCGGCCAGCGGGGCGCTGCTGAAGCTGCGCGCCGGGGGCGTGCAGACCGACGAGGCCCACGGGGTGCTCGGCGGGGCGCTGGAGCTGCGCGTCGACACCCAGGACCCGTCCTTCCCCGCCCTGTGGGAGGCCGTGCGCGACCGGCGCGCGGTCCGGTTCGCCTACCGGGCGGCGGCCAGCCAGAACGTGCTGACCCGCACGGTGGAGCCGTGGGGCGTCGTCAGCCGCCGGGGCCGCTGGTACATGGTCGGCCACGACCGCGACCGGGACGCGCCGAGGGTCTTCCGGCTCAGCCGGATCAGCGGCACGGTCACCACCGTCGGCCGCCCCGGCGCCGTGGTGGTGCCCGAGGGCGTCGACATCAAGTCCATGGTCGGCTTCAGTGACGCCGCCGTCCGCGAGCGTACCGCCCTCATCCGGGTCAGGCGGGACACCTGCCAGGGGCTGCGCCAGGTGGCGAAGGCGGTGCGGCCCGCCGGCGACGGCTGGGACGAGCTGGACGTCGACTTCACCGACGCCGGCCGGCTGGCCGGGTGGATCGTGGGCTTCGCCGCGGACGCCGAGGTGGTCGGCCCGCCGGACGCCCGCGACGCGGTCATCTGCCGCCTGAAGGGAGCACTCGCGTGAGCACGGCCGATCGCCTGCCCAGGCTGCTGGCACTGGTCCCCTACCTGATGTCGCACCCCGGGGCCCAGGTGCCCGAGGTCGCGAAGATCTTCGGGCTGAGCGAGAAGCAGCTCATCGACGACCTGCAGCTGGTGTGGATGTGCGGGCTGCCCGGCCACACCCCCGGCGACCTGATCGACGTGTCGTGGGACGGCGGGGAGATCGTCATCGACAACGCCGAGACCATCGCCCGCCCGCTGCGGCTGGGCGTTGACGAGGCCAGCGCCCTGCTGGTCGCGCTGCGCCTGCTCGCCGAGATGCCGGAGTTCGGGGAGCGCGACGCGCTGGCCCGGGTCATCGCCAAGTTCGAGCAGGCCTCGGGCGAGGGCGCCGCGGCGGTCAGCAGCCAGGTCGCGGTGGAGGTCGACGCCGCGCCCGACGCGCTGCCCGTCGTCAACGAGGCGCTGCGGAGCCGCAGGCGGCTGTCGCTGCGCTACTACGTGCCGGGACGCGACGAGATCACCCCGCGCGAGGTCGATCCGATGCGCCTGGTCGTCGTGGACGGCCGCCCCTACCTGTCGGGCTGGTGCTACCGGGCCGAGGCGGTCCGGCTGTTCCGGCTGGACCGGATGCTCTCCGTCGACGTGCTCGACGTGCCCGCCGACCCGCCGGAGGACGCCGTGGCCGACGAGGTGACGCCCGGGGTGTTCCGGCCCTCGCCGACCGACGAGCTGGTGGAGCTGGAGCTGACCGCCGCGGGCCGCTGGGTCGCCGAGTACTACCCGTGCGAGCGGGTCGAGGAGCTCGGCGAGGGCCGCGTGCGGGTGGCCCTGCGGGCCAGGGACCAGGGCTGGCTGGTACGCCTGGCGCTGCGCCTCGGCGACACCGGCAGGGTGGTCTCGCCCGCCTCGCTGGACGCGAGCGTCCGGGCCGCGGCCACCGCCGCGCTGAATCGTTACGAGTCGGTTTCCTGACGTGTCTCCTGACGCACGGAGCTGGAGTCTCCCGACATGAGCTGGATCATCGCCGCGATCACGCTGACCCTCGCCGGGCTCGCCGTCCTGGCCTTCCTCGCCGTCCGCGTGCTGCGCGCGGCCGCCGAGCTGGGCCGCGAGGTAGACCGCACGCAGGGGAGGCTGGAACCCGTTCGCGTTCTGTTCGGCGAGCGTACGGCGATCGTACGGAGGCAAAGGGATGAGTCTGTCTCCAAGGGAGCGTACGATCGGGACCAAGAGACTGCACGTCGCCCGGCGTAAGGATGTGTAATGCCCAACCTCGGACCCACTGAGCTGATCATCATCGGCCTGATCCTGGTGCTGCTCTTCGGCGCCAAGAAGCTGCCGGAAGCCGCCCGCGGGCTCGGCCGGTCGCTGCGCATCTTCAAGTCGGAGACCGCCAAGCTCCGCGACGAGGACGAGCCGCAGACCACGACCGCCACGGTCGTCCAGGCGCAGCCCCAGCCCCCGGCCCCGGCTCCGCAGCCGATCCCGGCCGCGACCCAGGCACCGGCGCCGAGCGCCGAGGAGGAGGCCCGCCGCCTCGAGGAGCAGGCCGCCCGGCTGCGCGCCCAGGCCGGAGCGCCCAAGTCGCAGTGATCGGCGGTAGCCTGAAGATCTACCCTGATCATCCGACTCGTCACCCCAGGATTCGCGAATGGCGCTGCTGAAGTGGCCCAAACCGGGCCGGAACGGGGCGGCACCACCGCCCGCCGAGGCGGGCGACGGCCGCATGCCGCTCATGGAGCACCTGCGCGAGCTGCGTAACCGGCTGGTCATCGCCCTGCTCGGTCTGGTCGCCGGCATCATCGTCGGTTTCATCTTCTTCGACCCGATCTGGTCTTTCGTGTCGGCCCCCTACTGCGGGCTTCCCCAGGCGCAGGAGCTGCGGCCGGGTCAGTGCACGATGCTGATCCTCGGCGTCTTCGACTCCTTCTTCGTGAACCTCAAGGTCGCGGCGATGTTCGGCCTCGTGGTCTCGTCGCCGGTCTGGCTGTGGCAGATCTGGGGCTTCGTCACCCCGGGCCTGTACCGCAACGAGAAGCGCTACTCGATCCTGTTCATCATGCTGGCCGTGCCGCTGTTCCTCGCGGGCGCGGCGCTGGCCTACTTCGTGATGGACACGGGCCTGTCGATCCTGCTGGGCTTCGCCCCTCCGGGAACGCTGACCGGCATCACGATCGACGAGTATCTCGGCTATGCGCTGATCATGCTCATCGTGTTCGGCATCTCCTTCGAGCTGCCGCTGCTCATGGTGTTCCTGAACATCATCGGGGTGCTGCCGCACGCGCTGGTGGCCAAGCACCGCCGCATGGTCATCTTCATCATGTTCGTCTTCGGCGCGGTCGCCACCCCCGGTGGCGACCCGTTCACGATGATCGCGCTCGCCCTGCCGATGGTGGTGCTGTTCGCCCTGGCCGAGGGGTTCATGTACCTCAGGGAGAGAAGGCAGTCCAAGGGTGAGGACTTCTCCCACCTGTCCGACGACGAGGCCTCCTCGCTCGACGACGACCTCTCGCCCCTGGGCGACGTGGCCCCCGTCGGCGACCCGGCTCCTATCGATTCGAGAACGACCGACACCGATCCCGGCAGATAGGGGATAAGTTCCGGTCTGTGCCCGCAGAGATCGCAGTCCTCGTCAACCCCGCCGCCCGCGGCGGCCGTTCACGGGGACTGCTCTCCCCGGTGCTCGACCGCCTGAGGCAGGGCGGGCGCGAGGTCTCGGTGATCCTCGGAGACTCCGCCTCCGACGCCCTGGAACGCGCCTGCACGGCCGTGGCCGAGCAGCCGGAGGCGCTGGTGGCCTTCGGCGGCGACGGCCTGGTCCACCTGGCTCTCCAAGCGGTCGCGGGCAGCGGCGTGCCGCTGGGCGTCATCCCGGTGGGCACCGGCAACGACATCGCCGCCGCGCTCGGCATCCCCCTGAAGGCGCCGCTGGCCGCCGCCGACACCGTGCTGCGCGGGCGGGTGCGCACGGTCGATGCCGCGAAGGTGGGCGAGGACGAGTGGTTCGCCGGGGTGCTGGCCTGCGGTTTCGACTCCCGGGTCAACGAGCGGGCCAACACGATGACCTGGCCGCCCGGCATGGCCAGGTACCTGGTGGCCCTCGCCGAGGAGCTGCGCTCCTTCCGGCCCATCCCGTTCAGGATCGACCTGGACGGCGAGATCGTCGAGCGTGAGGCGATGCTGGTCGCGGTCGGCAACACCTCCTCCTACGGCGCCGGCATGCGCGTGTGCCCCGGTGCCGTCCCCGACGACGGCCTGCTGGACGTGACGATCCTCGGCGCCATCCCCAAGGGGGAGTTCCTGCGCGTCTTCCCCCGCGTCTACCGGGGCTCCCACGGCGCCCACCCCGCCGTCACCATGCGCCGCGCCCGCCGGGTGACCCTGGAGGCGCCGGGAGTGATCGCCTACGCCGACGGCGAGCGGGTCGGTCCCACCCCGCTGACGTGTGAGGTCGTCCCCGGCGCGCTGTCGGTCCTCGTCTAGGGGCCGCCCGGCGTCCGCCGGCGCCGTCCGAGCCCGTCCAGGACGGCGGAGCCCGGCAGAAAAGGGGGGACGGACCGGAATCCCGATATCGGTAGGCTGGACACATGACGACCCCAGCGGAACGATACGCTGCCTTCCGTCAGAGCCAGGCCGAGAGCGGGCCGGCGCTGACCTCGTTCCGCGGTCTGTACGACTTCGAGCTGGACGACTTCCAGCTCGACGCCTGCCGGGCGCTGGAGGCGGGAGACGGGGTCCTCGTGGCGGCCCCCACCGGTTCGGGCAAGACCGTCGTGGGTGAGTTCGCGGTGCACGTGGCCCTGGAGGAGGGCCGCAAGTGCTTCTACACCACCCCGATCAAGGCGCTGTCCAACCAGAAGTACAACGACCTGGTCAAGCGGTACGGCACGGACAAGGTGGGCCTGCTCACCGGTGACAACAGCGTCAACGGGGAGGCCCCGATCGTCGTCATGACGACCGAGGTGCTGCGCAACATGCTCTACGCCGGATCCTCCACCCTGGCGGGGCTCGGCTTCGTCGTCATGGACGAGGTCCACTACCTCGCCGACCGGTTTCGCGGCGCGGTCTGGGAAGAAGTGATCATCCACCTGCCCGAGTCGGTGCGCCTGGTCGCCCTGTCGGCCACGGTCAGCAATGCCGAGGAGTTCGGCGAGTGGATGGGCGAGGTCCGCGGCGACACCAGCGTCATCGTCGACGAGCACCGCCCGGTCCCGCTCTGGCAGCACATGCTCGTCGGCAGCCGCATCTACGACCTGTTCGTCACCGGCGACGAGGACCGGCGCCCCCAGATCAACCCGAACCTCCTGCGCATCGCCAGGGACGAGGAGCGGCAGGCGTACGGCAGGGGGCGGCGCGGCTACTCGCGGCCCCGCAGGAACGGCCCGCCGGACCGGGCCGCGGCCATCGAGCGCCTGGACGCCGACGCCCTGCTGCCCGCGATCACCTTCATCTTCTCCAGGGCCGGCTGCGACGCCGCCGTCATGCAGTGCCTGCACGACGGCATCCGGCTCACCACCGACGCCGAGCGCCACGAGATCCGGCAGATCGTCGACGAGCGCACCGCGCACCTGCCCGACGAGGACCTGGGCGTGCTCGGCTACCTGGAGTGGCGCGACGCCCTGGAGCGCGGCCTGGCCGCCCACCACGCGGGCATGCTCCCGGCCTTCAAGGAGGTCGTCGAGGAGCTGTTCACCCGGGGCCTGGTCAAGGCCGTGTTCGCCACCGAGACCCTCGCGCTGGGCATCAACATGCCCGCCCGCTCCGTGGTGATCGAGAAACTCGACAAGTGGAACGGCGAGACCCACGCCGACCTCACGCCCGGCGAGTACACCCAGCTCACCGGACGGGCCGGGCGCCGCGGCATCGACGTGGAGGGCCACGCGGTCGTCCACTGGCAGCCGGGCACCGACCCGCTCCAGGTCGCCGGCCTGGCCAGCACCCGCACCTACCCGCTGCGCTCCAGCTTCCGACCCTCGTACAACATGGCGGTCAACCTGGTCGGCCAGGTGGGCAGGGAGCGGGCCAGGACCCTCCTGGAGTCCTCGTTCGCGCAGTTCCAGGCCGACCGGGCCGTGGTCGGCATCGCCAAGCAGGTGCGCCGCGCCGAGGAGGCTCTGGAGGGCTACCGCCAGGCGATGACCTGCCACCTGGGCGACTTCGAGGAGTACGCCGCGATGCGCAGGGCCCTGTCCGACCGGGAGGCCGAGCTGTCGCGCCAGCGCGGCGCGGCCCGCAGGACGCAGGCGCTGCGCTCGCTGGAGGCCCTCAAACCCGGCGACATCATCAGGGTCCCCGGCGGGCGCCGCGCGGGTCTCGCCGTCGTCCTCGACCCCGGCCTCAACTCCAGGGGCGAGGGCCCGTCCCCGCTGGTGCTGACCATCGGCAAGCAGGTCAAGAAGCTGTCGCCGGCCGACTTTCCCGTCCCGGTGGAGCCGGTCGAGCACCTGCGCATCCCGAAGAACTTCAACGCCCGCTCGCCCAAGGAGCGGGCCAACCTGGTCTCCTCCGTGCACGCCAAGATCGGCGACCGCGACTTCGGCAAGCCCGTCAGGGCGCGCGACCACGCCGCGGAGGACGACGAGATCACCCGCCTGCGCCGGGAGATCCGCCGGCACCCCTGCCACGGGTGCGACGAGCGCGAGGACCACGCCCGCTGGGCCGAGCGCTACTACAAGCTGCTCCGCGAGACCGAGGGGCTGCGCCGCCGGGTCGAGGGCCGCTCCCACGTCATCGCCCGCACCTTCGACAAGGTCTGCGGGGTGCTCGACCAGCTCGGCTACCTCGACGGCGAGAGCGTCACCGCCGAGGGCCGCCGCCTGGCCCAGCTCTACACCGAGCTGGACCTGCTGACCGCCGAGTGCCTGCGCGCGGGGCTCTGGAACGACCTGGACCCGGCCGAGCTGGCCGCGTGCGTGTCGTCACTGGTCTTCGAGTCGCGGCAGGCCGACGACGCCCGCCAGCCCAGGATCCCCGCGGGAGCGGCCCAGAAGACGCTGGCGGACATGGTCCGCCTCTGGGGCGAGCTGGAGTCGATCGAAGGCGACCACGGCCTGTCGTTCATCAGGGAGCCCGACTTCGGCTTCGCCTGGGCGGCCTTCCGCTGGGCCAAGGGCCACACCCTGGACGCCGTGCTCCGCGACGGCGTCGCCGGCTCGGAGCTGGCCGCCGGAGACTTCGTCCGCTGGACCAAGCAGCTGCTCGACCTCCTCGGCCAGATCTCCGACGCGGCCCCGGCGGGGAGCAAGGTCAAGCAGACCGCGGGCAAGGCGATGGACTCCCTGCGGCGCGGGGTGGTGGCCTACTCGTCCCTCACCTGATCCCGGTCCCCGGCCTGGGCCGTCTTCGGTCCCGGCCGGGCGGTTCGCCAGGCCCCGCCGGGTGCGGCGGGGCCGGACGGAGCCGGACAGGACTCCGCGAGGGGGCTCAGGCCAGGCTGAAGCGGACCTCGCGGGAGGTCGGGTCGGCGCGCGTCAGCCGCACGCGTACGGTCTCTCCCAGCGGGAGCCCCTCGCCGTCGCAGCGGGCCACCACCGCCGGGTCGGTGACCTGCACCTGGCCCCACGGCCGGTCCTCGGCCACGTCGATCACCACGGCCTCGAACGTCTGGCCCACCCGTTCGCGCAGCACGAAGGCCTCCACCAGGTCCACGCACGCCCGCTCGACGCCGCCCGCGCGGCGCCCGGTGGCGTGCATGATCTCCGGCAGCTCGCCCATGGCCCGCTGGACGTCCTGCGGCACCGGCTCGCCCGCCGCGACGGCCAGGCAGATCTCCGTGGCGTAGCGGTCGATGAGGCGGCGCAGCGGGGCGGTCACGTGCGCGTACGGCGCGCCCACGGCGGCGTGCTCCGCCTGCGCGGGCGGCTCGCCGTTGAAGGCGACGTATCCGGCGCCGCGCAGCAGCACCGTCGACTCCTGCAGGAACGCGGCCTGCTCGGGGATCTTCGGGTCGAGGGAGTGCACGACGTCGCCGTACCCCGCGCCCTCGGGCCAGGGCACGCCGAGAGCGGCGGCCACCCGGCGCACCTGGGCGATCCTCTCCGCCGGGGCGGGCGGCAGCACCCGCAGCAGGCCGATCTCGGCGTCCAGCATCATGGCGGCGGCGGCCATGCCCGTCAGCAGCGAGATCTGCGCGTTCCACGCCTCGGCGTCCAGCGGGGCGCGCAGCTCCACCCGGTAGCCGTCACCGTCGGGGACGACCTCCTGGTCGGGGGTGGGCAGCGTCACGCCGCCCCTGGCCCGCTCCTGGGCCAGCCTGAGCCGGCCGATCTCGGCCAGCAGCCGCAGCGTGCCGTCGGCGGTGCCGGTGTCGATGGCGGCCTGCGCGTAGTCGTAGTCGAGCCGCTCGCGGCTGCGTACCAGCGCCCTGGTCACGTCCGCGCCCACGATCAGGCCTTCGGCGTCCAGGTCGACGCACCACAACGCGGCGGGCCGCGTCACGCCGGGCAGCAGGCTCGCGGCGCCCTCGGACAGGACGGGCGGATGCAGCGGCACGCGCCCGTCGGGCATGTAGACCGTCTCGCCGCGGGCGCGGGCCTCGGCGTCGATCGCGCCGCCGGGCCTGACGAACGCCCCGACGTCGGCGATGGCGTACCAGACGCGGTAGCCGCCGGGCTGCTCCTCCAGGTGCACGGCCTGGTCGAGGTCCATCGCTCCCGGGGGGTCGATGGTGATCAGCGGCAGATCGGTCCGGTCGAGCCGGGGCAGGGCGGGCACCTCGGCGACCCACTCGGCCTCGTCGATCACCGCCCGGGGGAAGCCCTCGGGCAGTTTCATCTCACGACGGATCCGTTCGAAACCGTCGTCGAGCCGCGGATGGGACGCTCCGGGCACCCGGATGCTCTTGTGAGGCACAGGGAGCAACCTACCGGCTCCCGGCGGGCCACCCCACCGGCCGGCCGGGGCGATGCCGGCCGGCGCGGCCGGGGGCCAGGTCAGAGCGCGGAGGTCAGGCGCTCCAGGGGCCCGGAGAGGCCGTAGCGCTCGCTCAGCGCCGCCAGGGCCTCCGGGTCCCGCGGCTTGGCGGGAAGCGCGATGTCGACCTCGGGGAGGGGGGCGTCGCGGGCGACCTGGACCACGCCGGGGGCCGCCCGCAGGTACTCGCGGGCCGCCGAAAGCTTGGCGCGCTGTCCGGCGGTCAGGTCACCGGCTCCCTCGCCCCCGTCGGCGGCGCGCAGCAGGGCCTCCAGCGAGCCGAACCGGGTGATCAGGGCCGCCGCGGTCTTGTCGCCCACCCCCGGCACGCCCGGCAGCCCGTCGCTGGGGTCGCCGCGCAGGGTGGCGAAGTCGGCGTAGGAGCGGCCGGGGATGCCGTACTTCTCGGCGACGGCGGCCTCGTCGACCGCCTGGAGGTTCTTGACCCCCCTGGCGGTGTAGAGGATCCGGACCGGACGGGAGTCGTCGACCAGCTGGAACAGGTCGCGGTCGCCGGTGACGACGTCGACCTGGCCGCTCGCGCGCGCGGTGAACGTGCCCATCACGTCGTCGGCCTCGTAGCCGGGCACGCCGACGCGGGCGATGCCCACCGCGTCGAGCACCCGCTCGATCACCGGCACCTGCGGGGCGAGCGTGTCGGGGGTCTCCTCGGCGCCGCCCTCGGCGACCCGGTGGGTCTTGTACGTCGGGATGGCCGCCACCCGGAAGGCCGGGCGCCAGTCGGCGTCCATGCAGGCGACGAGCTCGGCGGGGGAGTGCCGCCGGATCAGCATGGCGATCATGTCGATGACTCCGCGCACCGCGTTGACGGGCATCCCGTCGGGCGCGGTCATCGACTCGGGGATGCCGTAGAAGGCACGGTAGTAAAGGGAGGGGGTGTCGAGAAGCATCAGGCCGGGCATGGCGACCATTTAACCAATCAGCCGAGTACCCCGATCGCCAGAACGCAGGTGTCGTCCTCGGGGTTGGGTCCGCCGATCACCTCGATGAGCCGGTCGAGCCCGTCGTCCAGATCGCCCCTCAGCAGGGCCGCGGCCTCCATGGTCAGCGCCAGGCCCTCGTCGATGTCGCGGGTGCGCCGCTCCACCAGCCCGTCGGTGAACAGCAGCAGGAGATCGCCCTCCCGCAGCTCGACCCCGGCCAGCTCGTACGGCTCGTCGGGGGTGGCGCCCAGCAGCACCCCGGCGGGCGGGTCGAGCTGGGTGGCCGTGCCCTCGCGGACCAGGATCGGCGCCGGATGCCCCGCCTGCCCCCAGGTGAACGTCCTCGTGGCCGGGTCGAGGTGGCCGACGACCGCGGTCGCCGTCGTCTCGGGCATCCGGTGCAGCACGAGGTCGTTGAGCCAGGCCAGCAGCCTGTCGGGGGAGTGGCCGGTCATCGCGAGGCCGATCAGGGCGTGGCGCAGCTGGGCCATCTGGGAGATCGCGGCCATCCCGTGCCCGGACACGTCGCCGATGGCGAGCAGCACCCTGCCGTCGGACAGGGGAACGGCGTCGTACCAGTCGCCGCCCAGGCCGGGCTTGACCCCCGCCGCCACGTAGCGGACCGCGATGCGCGCGTGCGGCAGGTCGATGGTGTCGCCCAGCCCCGGCATGATCGCCTCGCGCAGTGCCACGCTCATGTCGTGCTCCTCCGCGGCCTGCTCGCGGACCCGCAGCAGCTTGCTGCGCGACTCCGACATGATCCGCTCGGCGCGGCGACGGCAGGTGATGTCCTGCACGACGCCGTGCACGGCGGGATGCCCGCCGTGCACGACGAGGTCGAACGCGGCGCGCAGGTGCCGGAGCTCCCCGTGGCGGCGGATGCGGAACTCGGCCTCCCCGGCCTCGGCCCGGTGCACGACGGACCACAGCAGCCGGTCGAGGTCGGGCCGGTCGGCCGTCTCGACGTGACCGGGCAGGTCGCGCAGGTGGATCGGGCCGTCACCGGGGGCGCGGCCGAATATGGTGTACGCCTGGGCGGACCAGGTGGACTCTCCGGTCTGGAGATTCCACTCGGCCCAGCCCATCTCGCCCAGGCGCTCCGCGTGTGCCAGGCGTGCGGTGAGGAGTTGTCGCTCCACGGCCATGTGCTCGTCCGGCTCGCCGCGCAACCGCTGCACCATCTCAGCGGCGGTCGACGGGGCCTGACCGGTCACATGGTCGTTTCGTGGGTGGAGGGGTGGCTGGTGGCCGCCCACTACGCCGACCATGTAGCTCGCTCTCGAAATGTGTGGCTTTACGGATATTTTGCCAACAAAATGTGATCGTACTTCAACAGATTGTAGTGGCGGAGTCGCCTTCGTGCCTTCCTTTCCCGGACTTTCGGTTTCCGGGGCCGGCCCGGATGCATGGTCGTTCCGCCCGGGATTAGATTGGTCGTCGTGACGACGGAGCCCTCTGACCTCTATCCCGTGACCCGCCTGGCCGCCGCCCGCGAGGCGGCCGCCGCCGCCGGGCTCGACGCGCTGCTGCTCACCCCCGGTCCCGACCTTCGCTACGTGACCGGTTACGAGGCCCTGCCGCTGGAGCGGCTCACCTGCCTGGTGCTTCCGGCCGAAGGCGAGGCGTTCCTGATGGTGCCCCGCCTGGAGCTGCCCGCGGCCGAGCACTCCCCGGCGTCGCGGCTCGGCGTCGAGTTCGTCCCCTGGGACGAGACCGACGACCCGTACGCGGTCGTCGGCAAACGTCTGGGCGCGGTCCGCAGGGTCGGCCTCGCCGACCGGATGTGGGCGATGCAGTCGCTGCGCCTGCGCGACGCGATCCCCGGCGCGGAGCAGGTGCTCGCCGGGACCGTCCTGCGCGGGCTGCGGATGCGCAAGAGCCCGGCCGAGGTGGCGGCGCTGCGCGCGGCGGGCGCCGCGATCGACGCCGTCCACGCCCAGGTGCCCGACTTCCTGCGGGCCGGCAGGACCGAGCGGGAGATCGGCAGGGACATCGCCGAGGCGATCATCGCGGCGGGCCACTCCACCGTCGACTTCGTCATCGTCGGCTCCGGGCCCAACGGCGCCAGCCCGCACCACGAGCTGTCGGACCGCGTCGTCCGGGAGCGCGAGCCGATCGTGGTCGACATCGGGGGCCAGATGCCCGACGGCTACTGCTCCGACTCCACGCGCGTCTACGCCGTCGGCGAGCCCCCGGCCGGCTTCCTGAAGTACTACGAGGTGCTCAGGCGGGCCCAGCAGGCGGCCTGCGACGCCGTGGCCCCCGGGGTGACGTGCGAGGCGGTCGACGCCGCCGCGCGCGACGTGATCGCCGCCGAGGGCTACGGCGACTACTTCATCCACCGCACCGGCCACGGCATCGGCCTGGAGACCCACGAGGAGCCCTACATCGTCGCGGGCAACACCGAGCCGCTGGCGCCCGGCTTCGCCTTCTCCGTCGAGCCGGGAATCTACCTGCCGGGGGCCCACGGCGCCCGCATCGAGGACATCCTCGTCTGCACCGACGAGGGCGGCGAGCGGGTCAACCACCGCCCTCGCGAGCTGGTGGTCGTCTAGGCGGTCTCGTTCGGATCGGCCGGTCGTCGGTCCGCCCGATGATCCCCGCAAAATCGATCAGCCCCAGGTGAGCGGGTCGAGATGGAGGTAAAAGCGCAGACGGTCGTGGTCCAGGGCGATGCCGTACCTCTCGGCGAACGCCGCGTCCGCGGCCCGCCCCCGCTCCTCGTCCTCCCATGTCTCCCGCGCGTTGGCGAGCAGCAACGCCAGGTCGGCGTGGCGGTCGGCCTGTCCGAGGCGGCCCAGGTCGACGAAGCCCGACACGTCCAGGGTCCGCGGGTCGAGGATGATGTTGGGCAGGCACAGGTCCCCGTGGCAGACGACCGTGTCGGCGGCCTCCTGCTCCCGTCGCCGTGGCACCTGCCGGGTGAGGCGGTCCAGCAGTTCCCCGGGGGGCGTGTGCCGCTGCTCGACGGGGAGAAACCCCGGGTTGACGGCGTCACGGGCCACGACGCCGCGCGCCACGGCGACCATGGCGTCCAGGTCCCGGCGGAACGGGCACTGCGGCACCGGCACCTCGTGCAGTCGGCGGACCGCGTCCGCGATGCGTTCCCAGGCGGCCCGTAGGTTCTCGGCGGGCACCTGATCAGCAGATATGCCGGGAACGGCGCTGGTCATCAGGCAGGCGCCCACGTCGCCGGAGTGCCAGTCGAGCACTCGGGGACCAGGTACACCCTGATCGTTCAGCCATGCGATCCGGTCACGCTCGGCCTTCAGGTCGGCCGCATCAGCGGCAGGCACGCATTTGGCATACCGGGTGGCGTCCGCGTCGCGAAAGACGGCGGCTCCGGACTCGCCCGCGGTGACAGGCGACCAGTCGCCACCCACGCCGAGCAGCGCCGGCGGCATGGCCCGAGGTCCGGAATGATCACTCATGGCGGCCACTTTAGCCAGCTCGGCACATCGGCCCGGGACCGCGGGACCTCTGCCGCCACCACGTACCCGGCGTACGGCAAGGCGTGATCCGCACGAAACGGCCTGGAAGGCCACTGAAGATCTTGTTCCTGTGGCGGTGCTCCCGGTCGGCCGTGGTTCGCGCGGCGGGCGGCCGACGCACCGGCCGGTGGAGAACGCCCCGCGCCGCGGGTTTCGCCGCGGTGACACCACCGACGGAACGTGGTGCCCGGCCGGGCGGGTCACGGTGCTGTCGGCGGTGTCACCACGGTGATCCCGCTCCCCCGGCACCGAGCACATGGCACGAGATCGGCACCGGGGGCGTGAGGGCTGCGCCGCGGATCCGCGGATCCGCGGTCACGTCGAGACGAC